>CAXAWD010000623.1:0-2081 GCA_963972325.1 uncultured Acidimicrobiaceae bacterium | reverse complement strand
GCTCGCGCTCTGGTACCGCATCGCGGGCGACACGCTCGAGAGCCAGCGGACGTTCGGCCTGTTGCAGCACATCGGCATCATCTTCGCCCTGTACGCGCTGGCGCGTGCCTGGGGGCACCTGGCCGCAGTGGGCACCGCCCTGGTCGCCGCGATGATGATCCTGACGCCGATCGGGCTGTCGGCGCTGGCCTGGCACGGGGCGTTGGCGCTCGGGCTGTGGTCGGTCGTGTTCGCCGTGCGATCGATGTCGACGGGCGGGCTCACCGACCTGTGGTGGGCCGGAGGGTTGGCCGGCCTCGCGCTCGGCTACCGACCCGACCTGGTGGTGGCGATCGCGTTGGCGCTGGTCTTCGTGCTGTGGCGGTCCCGCGCCGACCGCACCGGCTGGTCGGTGCTGGCGGCGGGTGGCTTCGTCGGGCTGCTCCCGATGTGGTTCCACCTGGTTCGCGTCGGCCCGGGCACGGCGATCCGGGGCATGGTCGTCGACCCGATCGTCGAGCTGCGGCCCGGCCGCGAGCTGCCCCGGCCACCGGGTTGGAGCGAGGCCGACGGTGCGCTCCAGGCGGTCGCCGAAGGGGTACCACCCTGGTGGGGGCTGCCGGCGATCGGCCACAGCCAACAGCTGTTCTTCTGGTTCTTCGCGGTGATCATGATCGCAGTGGCGGTGCCGGTCGTCGGGTTCGTCCGGGCCCGGGCGTCGGGGTGGTCCGATCGGCGGGCCGGGCTGCTGACCGCCGGCGGCCTGTTCGGGCTGGGGATCCTCCCCCAGGCGATGCAACGTCCCGACTCGACCCACCTGGCGTGGGTGGCGGTCGTGTCCTGGTCGCTGCTGGTGCCGTCGCTGATCGTGCTGGTCCGCGACCGGTTCTCGATCGGTCGGCGGGCGGTCGGTGCCACGGTCGCCGTGGGGTTGCTGATGCTGGTCGTGTGCCCGTTCTACACGTACCGCCACTACCTGCTGCACACCCGGGTCTCGGCCGGTCAGCTGCCGGTGCCGTTCCTCGTCGAACGCGGCGACCACCGGTTCTGGTTCGGCGACTTCTTCGTGGCCAAGGCGCTGAACGAGATGATCCCCGAACTGGAGGCCCGCTCCGAGCCGGGCGACCGACTGATCGTCGGGCCCGCCGACCTGAGCCGGACGATCTACAGCGACGTGTCGGTCTACTTCCTGTTCCCCGAACTCGAGCCGGCCACGTACTACATCGAAATGGACCCGGGTCTTGCCGACGCGGAGGGGTCGGGGCTGGCCGCCGACATCGCCACCGCCGACTTCCTGGTGCTGACGAACATCTGGACCGGGTGGAACGAACCGAACGCGTCCGACCTGCACCTGTCGCAGGAGGGCAACCAGGCCGTCGCCGACCACTTCTGTCTGGTCGAGCGCTATCAGGACAATCTGGTGCTGCTGTACGAACGGTGTGAGGGCGGCGGTGGCGTCAGCCCGGCCGCCGTGACCGGCCGGTTCCCCGTGGTGCCCAACGACGACGCGTGAAATCGGGCGACCGGGGGGTCGTGGAAGGCGTACGCTCCGCGCCATGCGAGCCACCGTCGCCGTCACGTTGGGGGTCTGCGTCCTCGGTGCCGCGTGCGGGGACGACACGCCGATCTCTGCCGAACGCGTGGCAACGGTCCGGGTCGAGTCGGTGGAGCCCCGACCTGCGCTCGCTTCGGTCTGTGTCGGCGACACCTGCGACCGGTTCAGCTCGGCGGACGAGGTGCGCGACGCCGAGATGTCGGTCGAGCTCGACGAGGTCGTGGTCGTCGAGGTGCTCCTCGTCGGCGACGAGGAGGGCTTCGGCACCGGCGGACCGATCGGCCCGGGCGACTGCATGTTCGTCAGGTTGTCGGCCGACGAACTGACGGTTCACGCCGGCTGTGAGGGTTGATCGTCAGCCGAGCGGGAGCCGCTTGAAGATCGGGCGCGGCACGTGACGGAGGATGCTGAACACGTAGCGGAGGATGCCCGGTGTCCACACGGTGTGGCGGCCCTTGCGCATGCCGGCCACGGTCGACTCGGCGACGACCCGGGGTGTGGTGGCGAACGGTGCCGATTTCATGCCGCGGGTCATGCGTGAGTGCAC
>CAXAWD010000622.1:0-2082 GCA_963972325.1 uncultured Acidimicrobiaceae bacterium | reverse complement strand
TGTGCGGTACCGCAGTCGGTGCACACGTGCTCGATCTTCACCTTGGCCATGGGAGCAGTCTGACCGGAGGGTGTCACAGACTTCGCGATGCCCGCCGTCGAGGCCGGGTGGGTGGCCATTGGAACAACGGCCTGTTGCGTCGGGTTGTCGATGTCATGACCACAGCGACCTTCAACGGCACCGTCATCGCCCGCTCCGACGAGACCGTCGTCGTGGAGGGCAACCACTACTTCCCGGCGGCGTCGTTGACACCGGGTGTGCTCGAACCGACCGACCACACCACGCACTGCCCCTGGAAGGGCGACGCGAGCTACTACGACGTGGTCGTCGACGGGGTCCGTGCCGAGAACGCGGCCTGGTACTACCCGTCGCCCATGGACGCCGCCCGCGAGATCGTGGACCACGTCGCGTTCTACCCGGTGGTCACCGTCGCCGCCTGACGCCGGGCCGCCGAGCCGGGCCCGTTCAGCCCGCTCCGAGGAGCGGCTACGGTGGCTCGACCGATCGGAGCGAGGGGTATGGGTGCCACGAGCGAGCACGACGCCTGGGACCTCGGCCGCAGCTACGACGAGTACATGGGCCGATGGAGTCGAGTCGTCGCCGACGTCTTCCTCCGACGGCTGGCGCCCGACGTCCGAACACGATGGGCCGACATCGGCTGCGGCACGGGCGCACTCACCGCACGGATCGTGTCGATGTGCGACCCGCTCTCGATCACGGGCATCGACCCGTCGGCCGGATTCGTCGCCCTCGCCGCCGAACACGTCGGTGGGCAGACCGCTGCGCACGCCGGCACCGGTACCGCCCGATTCGAGGTCGGCTCCGCCGCCGCTGTTCCGCTGGCGGAAGATGCGGTCGACATCGTCACGTCGGCGCTCGCCTACAACTTCTTCCCCGACCGACCTGCTGCACTCGCCGAGTTCCGTCGGATCACCCGGCCAGGCGGAACGCTCGCGTTCTACGTGTGGGACTATCCAGGAGGGGGCGTCGAGTTCATCGACGAATTCTGGAAACATGCGTCCCGGCTCGACCCGGCTGCAGCGACGCTCGACGAAGCCGACCGGTTCCCGTTCTGCACCGCCGACGATCTCGCCGTCGAAGTCACCGCCGCCGGTTTCGCCGACGTCACGGTCGAGCCGATCGTCGTCGCGACGCCGTTCGCCGACTTCGACGCGTTCTGGTCTCCCTTCACGCTCGGTGCCGGCCCGGCCCCCGGCTACCTCGCGAGCCTCGACCCCGACAGCCGGGGCCGTCTGCGCGCATCGCTCGCCGCCGGTCTGCGTGAGCGGGTGACCGAACTGACCGCCCGGGCCTGGGCGGTCACTGCGGCCAGCCCTTGAACCGTCGACGGCAGGGGAGCTGACCGACTCGGCTCGGTAGGGTGCAACGCATGGCTTCAGCTTTCCCGCCCTTCGACGGATCCGCGCCCAAGCAGCAGCAGTTCTCCGAACCGCCCGAGATGGGGATCGACCCCGCCAAGCGCTACACCGCCGTGATGAGCACGTCGATGGGCGACATGGTGATCGCACTCGACCCGATCAAGGCCCCGAAGACGGTCAACAACTTCGTGTTCCTGGCGCTCAACCACTACTACGACGACGTGATCATCCACCGGATCATCAACGGCTTCGTCTGCCAGGGTGGCGACCCGACCGGCACCGGTCGCGGCGGCCCCGGCTACCGCTTCGAGGACGAGCTGCCCAAGCCCGGCCAGTACGAGATCGGCTCGGTCGCGATGGCCAACGCCGGCCCCAACACGAACGGCAGCCAGTTCTTCCTGATCTCCGGCCCCAACGGCGCCGGCCTGCCGCCGCAGTACTCGCTGTTCGGCAAGATCGTCAAGGGCCTCGACGTGCTCGACGCCATGCAGAACGTGCCGACCGGTGGTGGCGACCGCCCGAAGACCGACGTGGTCATCAGCTCCGTCACCATCACCCAACACGACGACTGAGTCCTGATTCCGGCCAGATCGCCCGCTGGCTGCGTTGCGTCTCGCCGCTCGTTGCCATCAGGCAACTCGGGCTCAGCGCGCCTTGCCGGCGAACGATCTGACTCGGAATCAGCAAGCTGAGTTGATGTTGG
>CAXAWD010000621.1:0-2103 GCA_963972325.1 uncultured Acidimicrobiaceae bacterium | reverse complement strand
CGGTCTCGAACAGCGGCACGATGTCGAGCGCGCTGGTCAGCCGGCCGGTGTGCCCGTCGATGCGGACGAGCCCGACCTCCTTGAGCAGCACCGCCACCTCGAGCACGTCGCTGACCGATTCGGCCATCGAGATCACGTAGTGCGGGATCGCCCGGGCACCGAAACGGCGGTGCGCCGACGCCGCCTCGGTGATCACGGCGAGCTCGTTGCGGGTCGTGTCGGAGTAGTCGGCGTACGGCGTGGCGAGCGGGCGCATGCTGCCGAGTTCGGAGGTGAGCACCTCGATCCGTGAGGCCTCGTCGAGCGCGAGGTAGTCGTCGGTCACACCGCCGACGCGGAGGAGGTCGTCGATGACGACCTCGTGGACAGCGGAGTTCTGCCGCATGTCGAGTCCGCACAGGTGGGTACCGAACGTGTCGAGCGCTCGTCGCACCGGATCGACGCGCTCGTCGGCGAGCATGCCGGCACCGTGCGAGTGCAACGACGTGATGACGATGTCGAGGTCGTCGCAGGCCTCGTCGGCCGACCCGTACGGGTCGAGGTCGGCGTGAGGGAGCGGCCCGGGTACGTCGTCGATCACGCGGGAGGCGGTGGCCCACAGCCGGGCGTGGATGCCGCGCAGCGCTCGTCGATACGGCTCGTCGGCACGGAACGGTGAATCGTCCTGCGACGTGTCGGCGAGACGGAGCAGATCGTCGGTGGGCGTGATGAGCCGGGCCGACATCGACAGCTCGCGCGACAGCTGGTGGAGCGATGTGAGGTGATGTTCGAACGCGACCTCGGCCTGCATCTCGACGGCCAGTCGGAGCACGTCGGCGGTCACGAACGGGTTGCCGTCGCGATCGCCGCCGATCCACGAACCCATCGAGATCACGTTGGGAACCGACAGGTCGCGGCCGAGACGGGTCGCGGCGAGTTCCTCGACGTGGGTCTGCAGTTGCGTGACCGTGGCAAAGATGCTCGACCGGTAGTAGCGGAGCGCTTCGTTGATCTCGTCTCGAACCCGCAGCTTGGAGAGGCGGACCTCGGCGGTCTGCCAGAGCGTCAGCACCTCGAGCCGGAGTCGGTCGTCGATCTCGTCGAGTTCACTCGGGCTGTCGGCGACACGCGCCCGGCGTGCCAACAGCTGCGACACGGTGTCGACGTGGTCGAGCACGGTCTGGCGGCGCACCTCCGTCGGGTGAGCGGTGATGACGGGTGACACCCGGAGGTCGGCGAGTTCGGATGCGATCCGTTCGGCGTCGATGCCCTCCGCCAGCATCCGATCGAGTCCGGAGTCGACGCTGCCCTCCTGCGAGCCGGACCCGGCGTCGCGATGGTGCCGTCGTCGGCGCTCGGTGTGGAGGTCTTCTGCGGTGTTGGCGAGCAGCGACAGCCAGCCGAACGCACGGATGAGATGGAGCCGGTCGTTGACGTCGGCGGAATCGAGGCGGGCAGCGAGCGCGGTGATCGGGTTCTCGCCGGCGCGGCGGCCGCTGACGGCGATCCGTCGCACCTCTTCGACGAGGTCGAACACGTGGTCGCCCGCCTGCTCACGGAGTACGTCGCCGATCAGTCGGCCGAGGAGTCGGATGTCGTCGCCGGTGTCGAACGAGTTGGTTGCGTCGTCGGTCATGGAGTTCCTGCTCAGAGGTCGATCGTGAGGGTGGTGCCGCCGAAACCGTTGACGAGGTCGCGACCCTCGATCGTCACCGTGGTGACGTCGGCCGGGATCTCGACGCCGGTCTGGGTGCGGGTGAACGGTTGCTCGCCGGCGTGGTCGTGGGTGAGGGTGTGAACGCCGTAGACGGTGCCGTCGGGGCCGAGCACCCGCCATCCGTCTGCGTACCGCTCGGGCGTGTCGTACGGCGTCGACACGGTGACGGCGAAACGCCACGTGCCGGACGACTCGTCGTAGGTCGGCGCCACGTCGACGATGTCGGGGAACCGATCCGCCTCGGAGGTAGTGGTCTCGGTAGCGGTTTCGGTGCTCGTCTCGGTGCCGGCCGGTGCGCTGGTCGCTGGGGTGAGGTCGTCGTCGCCCGAGCAGCCGGCGAGGGCCACCGCGGCGACCACGACGGCGCCGGCCATCCGACTCATGTGCCCGACAGTGCGGCGACGACC
>CAXAWD010000620.1:0-2110 GCA_963972325.1 uncultured Acidimicrobiaceae bacterium | reverse complement strand
CGTTGACGAGCAGGTTGTAACGACCGAGGAGAACCATGACGAACACCACCGACACGAACGATCACACCGACACCGGCGGCTTCGCACCGCCCGCCGACGATTCGAGCGCCCAACCGTCGAGCGACGGGGTCGAGCACGGCGAACTGGTCGAGTCCGGTGGCGACGAACAGGGCGAGGAGGAGACCAACTCGGTCACCGAGCCCGCCAAGGTGATGCGGATCGGGTCGATGGTCAAGCAACTCCTCGAAGAGGTTCGGCAGGCTCCGCTCGACGAGGCCAGCCGGGAACGGCTCGCCGAGGTGTACGAGCGTTCGGTCGTCGAGCTGTCCGAGGCGCTGTCACCCGACCTGCAGCAGGAGCTGCGCATGTTGACGTTGCCGTTCGACGACGACTCGGTGCCGAGCGAGGGTGAACTCCGTGTTGCCCAGGCCCAGCTCGTCGGCTGGCTCGAAGGGCTGTTCCACGGCATCCAGGCCACCCTGTTCGCCCAGCAGCTCGCCGCTCGTCAGCAACTCGAGCAGATGCGCCAGCTGCCACCGGGAGCCCAGCCTCCGGGTATGCCGGGGCAGATGCCGCCCGACGGCGAGCGCCCCGGCACCTACCTCTGATCAGGCAGCCCCGGCCGCGCGCCCGTCAGAACAGCGGAGCCTGCCCGGTGACCTCGCCGGGATCGGCCACCGTCACCGGCTCGGGGAGCAGTGCCACATCGGGCCGGAGCGCACGGACGGCGTCGTGGAACCGTCGCGCCAACGACGGCGAGAACAGGTTCTGCGGCTGGTGGGCGAACACGAACGGTCGACGGCCCTCGCCGAGCCACGCCACCACGTCGGGCAGCCACGTGGTGAGGCCGGCGAAGTTGGTCTCGACGTCGTCGCCGCCGATGACGCGCACCACCGGTTCGTCGCCCATCAGGTTCGTGATCACCGGCAATCGGGGCTTGGTGCGACGTTCCTCCACCGCAGCATCCGACGTGACGGGCTCGGCGTACAGCGCCCGGGTGTCCAGCACGACCCGCCCGATGCCGGCTCCGGCGAGTACGTCGTCGGCGCGGCGATGGGCGGAACCGCCATCGAAGAATCGTCGGTGCCGGAACTCGACGACCCACCGGTGGGACGTGGGCAGGCCGACGACGAAACGGGCGAGCACGTCGATCGACTCGGGTCCGAACGACGGCGGCAGCTGGAGCTGGACGGGCCCGATCCGCTCGCCGAGCAGAGCGATCGCCCGGAGGAACGAGGCGACGTCACGGTGGGCCTCGGGGCGGAGCCGTCGGTCGTGGGTGACCGTGCGTGGGACCTTGAACGCGAACCGGAAGTCGTCCGGGGCCTGCCCGGCCCAACGGGCGACCGTCGTCGCTGCCGGCTCGGCGTAGAACGTCGTGTTGCCCTCCACCGCGTTGCACCAGGTGGCGTACTCGGCCAGTTCGTCGCCCTTGCGGCCAGGGGAGAGGTACCGCCCGACCCAGGGCGGGTGCGCCCACATCGCGCACCCCACCCGCAAGGTCTGGTTCGTGCCGTGGTCGGCGTCGGGCCGGGTCATCCGACCAGTCTGGTGTGCGAGGATCGGCGGATGCTCCACGAGTGGCACATCGAGCGGCGCGAGATCGACCGTCACCTCGCTCGACGGGGGTCCGAGCATGCATTCGCCGACATCGTGGCACCTCGCACGGCACTGGTCGTCGTCGATCTGGTGCCGTTCTTCACCAGGTCGAACCCGTATGCCGCCGGTGTCGTCCCGAACGTGAACACGCTGGCACGCGCCGTGCGCGCCGCCGGCGGCGTGGTGGCATGGATCGTGCCGTCCGCCACCGAGGCGAACTCCGCCCGCCGTGCGCTGTACGGCAGCGAGGTCGCCGAGATGTACCGCCGCTCCGGCGGCGATGGTGACGTTCTCGACCGCCTCGACGCAGACCTCGATGCGGACGCCGGAGACCTCGCATTCGAGAAAGACGGTGCCAGCGCCTTCTTCCCCGGGGCATGCCGTCTGCACGAGGCGTTGCAGCGTCGGGGCATCGACACCGTGCTGGTCGCCGGGACCGTTGCCGACGTCTGCTGTTCCTCGACGGCGCGGGATGCGGTCGAGTACGGCTACCGGGTGGTGATGGTCGCCG
>CAXAWD010000619.1:0-2111 GCA_963972325.1 uncultured Acidimicrobiaceae bacterium | reverse complement strand
CGAGCGCCAGCGAGCGAACGGCCGACAACGGCCTGCGTGGCCGGGGAACGCACCACCACCCACCCCAACCCGCGCACCGCCACGAGTGAGCGAGCGCCAGCGAGCGAACGGCCGACAACGGCCTGCGTGGCCGGGGAACGCTGAGATGCGCATCCTGATCGCGAACCGGGGCGAGATCGCTCGCCGGGTGATCCGCACCGCCCGGCGGCTCGGGCACGAGACGGTGGCCGTGTACGGCGACCCCGACCGCCACGCGGCGCACGTCCAGGAGGCCGACGTGCAGTACCGGCTCGGGCCGGCGTCGCTGGCCGAGTCGTACCTGTCGCAGGAACGACTGCTCGACGCGATCCGTGAAACCGGCGCCGACGCCGTTCACCCCGGGTACGGGTTCCTGGCCGAGAACGCCGGGTTCGCTCGCGCCGTGGTCGACGCCGGCGCCCGCTGGATCGGCCCGCACCCGGTCGCGGTCGAGCGGATGGGTTCGAAGATCGAGGCACGTCGTATCGCCGAGGCCGCCGGTGTGCCGATCATCCCCGGCTACGACGAGTCGCAGGATCTCGCGGATCTGGCTGCCGCTGCCGAGCGGATCGGCTTCCCCGTGCTCGTCAAGGCCGCGGCCGGCGGTGGCGGCAAGGGCATCCGGATCGTGCACTCCCCCGACGGGTTCGCCGCTGCGCTCTCCGAGGCGTCCACCGAGGCCGAACGCAACTTCGGCGACGGCGCGATGATCGTCGAGCGGTACATCCAGCGGCCGCGCCACGTCGAGGTCCAGGTCGTCGGCGACCGGCACGGCAACGTCGTGCACCTCGGCACCCGCGAGTGTTCGGTGCAGCGCCGCTACCAGAAGGTGTTGGAGGAGGCCCCGGCGCCGAACCTGCCCGACGCCACCCGCACCGGCCTGCACGACGCCGCCGTCTCGCTCGCCGTGGCGATGGAGTACGACTCGGCGGGCACCGTCGAGTTCATCGTCGACGACACGAACGGTGACTTCTTCTTCCTCGAGATGAACACCCGCCTGCAGGTCGAGCACCCGGTCACCGAGGAGGTCACCGGGCTCGACATCGTCGAGTTGATGATCCGCTCGGCCGACGGCGAACCACTCTCGATCGCGCAGACCGACGTCACGTTCGCCGGTCACGCCTTCGAGTGTCGCATCAACGCCGAGAACCCGGCCGGCGACTTCAGCCCCGACCTCGGCACCGTCGAACGGCTCCGGCTCGGGTTCGACACCGATGAGCCCGGCCGACGTCCACCAGGCCGGTTCCGCTGGGACGCCGCCGTCCGTGAGGGCGACGAGGTCACGCCGTTCTACGACTCGATGATCGCCAAGCTGATCGTGTGGGACGCCGACCGCCCCGCCGCGCTCGACACGCTGCGCGGGTGGCTCGACGGCCTGCGGATCGAGGGGCCGGTCACGACCGGCCCGTTCCACCGGTGGCTCGTCGACCAGCAGCCGGTCGTCGACGGCCGCGTCACCACCCGCTTCCTCGACGAGACCCCGATCCCGGCCGACCCGGCACCGGCCGCCCCGGACGCAGCCGCGGCGTGGCATGCCATCGGACAACCGAGCGGTGGGCCACCGTCGCTGTTCACCGAACTGGCCGCGTTCCGACTGACACCGCATCGTCCGAGCATCCCGACCACCGTGCGGTCGATCGACGGCGAACTGCACGAGGTTGCACCCGCCGCGTTCCCGGCCGACGCCCTCCGGCGCTGCCGCGGCGCGAACACACACGAACGACGCCTGACGATCGTCCTCGACGACTACCCGCACCACTTCATCGTGCCCGAGCGTTCCGAGGTGTGGGCCGGCGAGGCAACCAGTGGCGCAGCCCACGGTGACGCCGTCGTCGCCCCGTTCCCCGGCGCCGTCGCCGAGGTGGCCGTCGCTCCCGGTCAGGCCGTGTCCGCCGGCGACACGTGCATCGTCATCGAGGCGATGAAGATGCTCCACACCCTCACCTCCCCGGTCGACGGCACCATCGCCGACGTCACCGTCACTCTCGGCGACCAGGTCGCCTCCCACCAGATCCTCGTCACCTTCGACACCGATTCCGACTCCGATTCCGACTCCCGGGAGCCAGCGCCATGACGCACCGCAACATCTACAT
>CAXAWD010000618.1:0-2114 GCA_963972325.1 uncultured Acidimicrobiaceae bacterium | reverse complement strand
GCGCGCCGGGCTGAAGACCTGGGCGACGAGATCGTTCAGACCCTCCCAGTCGACGGAATCGCCCAACTTCGCGACGTCGGCGGTGTCGTTGTCGACGAACGCCATGAAGAGCGACTCCCAGGCCGCTTCGAGCAGCCCGTCGAGGTTCCCGAAGTAGAAGTGGACGAGCGGCTTGCTCACCTCGAACTCGTCCGCGATCGCCGTGATCGTGACGGGTTCGCCCGCCAGCAGGCGCCGCACTGCCGCCTCGGTCATGAGTGGTTTGTAGTCGGCGCCCGCCTTGCGTGCCATGTGGTCCTGCTCCGATCGCTCTCCGCCAGAGCGTTGGGTTCGAAGGACAACCTAGTCCCACCGGCCGCTGGAGATGAACGCTCGTCGGGGCGGAGCGACCGGAAGAACATCGATATAACGCTTTTGCGTCCTTTCCCCGATTCCTGACTGGCAGTCAATATTTATCCACAGATTCCTGATTGAGCCTCAAGATTGTGTGAACCTCGTACGAAAGAGTCCCAAGAACCCGCGGGTGACCGCCAATCCAAAGGAAACAAACAGATGACTCAGCCAACGACACGGCGAACTCGCACACGCCGACTGCTGTCGACAGCCTGCGCGCTCCTGACCGGAGTCGGCGCCGCCACGGTGATCCCCGTGGCCGCCGGGCCGGTGCACGCCGCCGGGCTCGAAGAAGTGCCACTCGAAGCGCCGATCCCCGGCCACGTCGTTCTCGGCGAGTTGGCGCGCCGCTCGCAGCGCGAGCCGGTCTCCATCGCCGGCATCGGGCCGTACACGATCACGGGTACCGACTCGATCACCGGTGACCCCTACTCGTTCGTGACCGACATGAACTACAGCCCCGCGTCCGAGGCGGCATACGCCCGGGAGAGCGACGAACGTGCCCTGTCGTTCGGGATGACCACGAGCTCCGACCCGAACGCATCCCGGCTCGGACGCGACGGCGTGCTCCAGCTGACCTCGTCGACGAACTGCCTCAGCGGCAACGACTTCGGCGGGTTCGAGACGTTCTGTTCCGCATTCGGACCCCAGGTCTACTCCGAGCCGTTCGAGGCGACCGTCGGCCAGGCGGTCACGTTCGACTGGAGCGCCCAGGGCAACTCCGACGACTACGAGATCTACGCGTTCCTCGTCGAGGTGCAGGAGACCGAGCCCGACGTGTTCGACTACGGCACGCCGGCCGACCACACGCTCCTCGCGTACGGTCGAGGCGACGACCAGGGCTGGACGACCGCCAGCGGCGACGTGCCCAGCGACGGCACCTATCGCTTCCGGTTCGTCAACGGCAGCTACGACGCCACGGGCGGCTACGCCCTCGGGTCGAACATGTACATCGACAGCGTCGTCAAGGTGGGCACGGCGAACCCGATCAGCTTCGCTCCCCTCGGGGACCGGATCATCGGTGACGCCCCGTTCACCGTGTCGGCCACTGCGCCCGGTGGCGCGGTGACGTTCAGCTCGCTCACGACCGACAAGTGCACGGTGTCCGGAACGACCGTCACCCTCGTCGACGGCCAGACCGGCGTCTGCACGATCGTGGCCGACCAGGCCGGCGACGGCACCGACTACGTGCCGGCTCAGAGCGTCGCCCAGTCGTTCTCGATCCTCGCTGCGGCGACCGCTCCGACGAACTCGGGTCTGCCGCTGATCTTCGGCACCCCGGAGCCGGGTGCGACCCTCACGATGACGGAAGGCACGTGGGGAGACGGCGGATCGCCGATCACCGGCACGACCGTCGAGTGGCTCGAGACGGGCGACGCGGAGACGAACGATGTCACGCCGGCCGACACGGGCATGTGCCTGCTCGTGCCGCTCGAAGGCAGCTCCCTCACCGTCCGCGTGACGAAGACCAACGCGATCGGTTCGACGTCGGCCACCTCGGCCGCGGTCGTCGGCTACACCTGCGGCACTCCCGTCGCCCCCACGTGGTCCGATGACGCGATCGGGTCCCTCCAGGTCGGTGTGGCCGTCGAGGACGCCGTCGCCGCCGTCGGGCTCCCGGATCCGACGTACGCGGTGACCGCAGGCGAACTGCCCGACGGCCTGTCGCTCGACGCGGAGACCGGTGCGATCACGGGTACCCCGACCGTCGCCGGTCCGTA
>CAXAWD010000617.1:0-2116 GCA_963972325.1 uncultured Acidimicrobiaceae bacterium | reverse complement strand
TGGCCGCCCATGATCGCGACGGGCCGGGAGCCGTCGATCGCCTCGTGCAGCGCGTCGGTGATCGAGTGGTCGTGGAGTCGGCGCGCCAGGCTCTCGTCGATTCTCGGCGGGTACTGACGCCCGGTGGACACCCAGTGTCGGTAGATCTGCGCGTCGAGGGTGTCGTCGTAGCCGGCCCCCTCGGCGGGGTCGAAGCCGGCGAAGAGTTCCTCCGGTGTGTAGAGCTGCGCGCGGTGGGCGGAGAACGGGCGCCCGTCGAAGTCACGGATGACCGTGGCGCCGGTCGTGGTGAGATATCCGGCCTGAGCCGGAGACAACCGGCACGACAGGAACAGGCATCCGCGGAACGAGCCGGACTCGAAGCCGGGTTGGCCGCGCAGGTCGAGTTCCTGGAAGGCGGCGGGCGGACGCTCGTCGCCCAGCGCGACCCACGCCGCGCACGCCGCCGGGGTGTCGATCTCGAGCATGGTCGGAACCTACCGAGCAGAGTCGCCGTCGCGCGTCACAGGCGCCGGTTGAATCGTGCGGTGTCGGTGTCGTACTCGAACCCCACACGGGCGAGGTAGCCGCGGTGCGTCTCGTTTCCACCGGGCGTCGTGACGCGTTCGATGCGTTCGGCGCGCAGCACCCGGGCGCCGTCGCCGTACAGCCAGTCGCCCAGGCGAGAGTCGCGGTAGGCCCGCAACACGAAGTCGAGCGTGATGTCGAGGCAGTCGTCGTGGCGGTCGCCGAGTACGACGCCGGCCGGCAATCCGTCCCGCGTCAGCACGATCGCCACATCGGGCACATGACCGGGGTCGTACTCGGGCTGGAACACCTCGATCTCACGGGCGTGGTTCGCGAGGAAGTCGGCCAGGAACGGCGAGTCGACCGGCACGACCACCGCGCCGAGGTCGCGGCGACCGCCGAGTTCGCGGGAGAGGAACCAGATGTTGATGCAGGCGATCGACGCGTTGGTGATGATGATCGGCACCGAGCCGATCAGGAAGCCGTAGACGGTGAACGTGATCGATCCGGCGAGCGAGATGATCCGCAGGCGGACCACCGACGTCATCGCCAACGACGTGACGACGAGCGCCGACGCGAGGTAGCCGACGAGCTCCTGCCATTCGAACGACATCAGGTGCCCTGCAGGCGGGCGACGACCTCGCCGAACTCGCGCACCGTGTCGGCGATGATGTCTGCCACCGGTCGCACGGCGTCGATACGGCCGGCGACCTCGCCGCCGAGCGCGATCGCGGCGTTCATGTCGCCGCCGAAGTACAGCGCCTGGGCGTCGCCGAAGTCGCCGAACACGTTGTGCGTCGCGTCGACGAGGCCCTCGGTGCGCTCGGTACGGAGTGCACGCAACGCGGGGGAGTGGCGCTGGTTGAGGAACAGCGTGTCGGTCTCGTCGGCGTCGACGATCGCCTGCTTCCAGTTGTCGTGCACCGGTGACTCGGCCGCCGACACCATGCGGGTACCCATCTGCACGCCCTCGGCGCCGAGTGCGAACGCTGCTGCCATGCTGGCGCCGTCGGTGATGCCGCCCGCCGCGATGATCGGGACGTCGACACGCGAGCGCACCAGCGGGAGCAGCACCATCGTCGACACCGGGGTCGGGCTCTTGAACCCGCCGCCCTCGCCGCCTTCGACCACCAGGCCGTCGACGCCGGCGTCGACCGCCTTCAGCGCGGCCGACAGCGTGGGGACGACGTGGTAGACGGTCAGCCCGGCGTCCTTCAGGATCGAGGTGTACTTGGTGGGCGAGCCCGCAGACGTGGTCACGAACTCGACGCCCTGGTCGATCACGAACTCGGCGATCGCCGGGTCGCGCACGAATGCCTGGGCGATGTTGACGCCGAACGGGCGGTCGGTGAGATCGCGCATCTTCGCGATCTCGCCCTTCACGGCGTCGAGTTCGCCCGACGACGTCTCGATGATGCCGCACGCGCCCGTGGCCGACACGGCCGACGCGAGCCTGCTTCGGGCGATCCACCCCATCGGTGCCTGGACGATCGGGATCTCGACCCCGAGATCACGGGTCACACGATTGTCGAATGCTGCCGGAAGCTCGGTCACGGTGCGAACCTAATCATTCGAAGCGTTCCCCGGCCACGCAGGCCGCGGTCGGCCG
>CAXAWD010000616.1:0-2122 GCA_963972325.1 uncultured Acidimicrobiaceae bacterium | reverse complement strand
TGAGCCACATCCGCAACTACGACATCCTGGTGTCCACGCTGGCGGTCACGATGGTCGGTGCCGTCGCGCTGCTGAGCGATGTGGCGATCCGCACGATGTGGTGGAACGGTGGGCGCGTCCGCCGTTCCGGCGACCGCAACGACAGCGGCAACCCGCTGGCGATCGTCGGCTTCGTGCTGCTGATCGTGGCGCCACTGGCGGCCAAGGCGATGCAGGCGGCGATCTCCCGCCAGCGCGAGACGCTGGCCGACGTGAGCGCCTGCCAGATGACCCGGTATCCGCCGGGGCTGATCTCGGCGCTCGAGAAGCTGCAGGATGACACGACCGTGACGCATTCCGCGTCCACCGCTACGGCACACTTGTGGATCGAACAGCCGATGAGCGGGGTGGGTGACGCCGGTCGCCTGGGTGGCGCTCACAAGATGTTCGATACCCATCCCCCGCTCGAAGAGCGCATCGCCTTGCTGAGAGAACTGTGAACCGAACTGCCCTTGCCCTGCTCCTGACCGCCGGTTTCGTCGCCGCCTCGTGTTCGGGCGGTGACGACGACGCCTCCGACACGACGCCGGCACCGACCGTCGAGTCCACCGTGCCCGACACGGAACCGTCCACCACCACGTCGTCGACCACCACCACCACGGTGGCCCGGTCGACCACCACCACGACCGTCGCCGACGTGCTGCGGATGCCGTTGACCGGCGAGCCGGTCGACGACGAGTCGGAGATCCCCGACCGTCCGGCGCTCGTGGTGAAGATCTCGAACTATCCGCTCAACGTCGCACCGCAGGCCGGCCTCAACAGCGCCGACATCGTGTTCGAAGAGGTCATCAACGACCAGGTGACCCGTCTGGCCGGCGTGTACCACTCGCAAGACGTCGACCCGGTCGGCCCGATCCGGTCGGGTCGCGCACAAGACATCAACCTGCTGCTGTCGCTCCAGCGGCCGCTGTTCGCCTGGAGTGGCGGCAACCCGGCGGTGACCCGTGCGATCCGCGACTCCGACCTGATCGACCTGAGCGCCGTCAACGGTTCGTCCGGGTACTACCGGCGGTCGGGACGCAGCGATGCGAACACGCTCTACTCGAGTTCCGAGGCGCTGTGGGCGCAGACCACCGACGAGGCGGGTCGCCCCGATCCGGTGTACCCGTACATCCGTGAGGGCGAGGAGTTGTCGGGCGATCAGGCGACACGCATCGAGGTCGTCATGGACAGCATCACCGTCGTGTGGACCTACGACGAGGACACCGACGGCTACTACCGCACACAGAACGGCCGCGAGCACAACACCGAGACCGCCGACGGCGTCGAACCGGTGTGGGCCAAGAACGTCGTCGTGATGTTGGCCGACTACGGCCGCAACCAGTTCGACGGCAACCCCGATGCCCAGGTGCTCGGCTCCAACCCGGTCTACGTGTTCACCAACGGCATCGTCCAAGAGGGCGAGTGGTTGCGCTTCGAACCCGAGGATCCGTTCCTCTTCTACGACAACTTCGACGACCTGAACGAATTGCCGCTCCAACCGGGTCGTACCTGGATGGAGATCCCGCGCAACCTCGACGACGTCATCTCCTGGGAGAGCTGACGCTCACCGCAACACTCGCAACGACGCAGGAGGAGCCATGCGCCTGACCGCATCCGACGGACACGAACTCGATGCCTACGAGGTCCATCCGGAAGGTGCTGCGGCGTCGGTGGTGGTCGTGCAGGAGATCTTCGGCGTCAACGAGCACATCCGCTCGGTTGTCGACCGGTACGCGTCGTTCGGGTATCGGGCGATCGCTCCAGCGGTGTTCGACCGGGTCGAGGCGGGTGTCGAGTTGGGCTACGACGAAGCGGGGATCACCCGCGGCCGCGAGATCGCCGGGCAGATCGCGTTCGAGCCGGCGATGCGCGACGTCGCAGCCGCGGTCGACGCCGTCGCCGACACGGGGCCCGTGGCCGTGATCGGGTACTGCTTCGGCGGGAGTGTCGCCTGGCTCGCGGCCGACGAGCTGCCGGTGCAGGCTGCGGTCGGGTACTACGGCGGTCAGATCGTGGGCATGATCGACCGACAGCCGAAGGTGCCGACGATGCTGCACTTCGGTGAACTCGACCACGCGATCCCGCTCGACGGTGTGCAGCA
>CAXAWD010000615.1:0-2129 GCA_963972325.1 uncultured Acidimicrobiaceae bacterium | reverse complement strand
CCCCGTGCTGGTGAAGGCCCAGGGCAAGTGCACCACCGACCACATCTCGATGGCGGGGCCGTGGCTGAAGTACCGAGGCCACCTCGAGAACATCTCGGGCAACCTCTACCTCGGCGCGGTCAACGCGTACGACGGCTACGAGGTCGGCTACGGCAAGAACCAGCTGACCGGCGAGACCCAGACCTTCCCCGACATCGCCAAGGCGTACCACGAGGCCGGCCAGCCCTGGGTCGTGATCGGCGACGAGAACATGGGCGAGGGGTCCAGCCGCGAGCACGCCGCGATGGAACCCCGCTTCCGGCTCGGCCTCGTGGCGATCGCCCGCAGCTTCGCCCGCATCCACGAGACCAACCTGAAGAAGCAGGGCATGGTGCCGCTCACGTTCGCCGACCCGGCGACCTACGACCAGATCGGCGAGGACGACCGCATCAACGTACTCGGCCTACCGCCGGTGCCCGGCGAGAACGTGCACTGCCAGATCGTGAAGCCCGACGGCACCACGATCGACTTCGAGGCGAAGCACACCTTCAGCCCCGAACAAGTCGAGTGGTTCAAGGCCGGATCGGCGTTGAACATCATCCGCCAGAAGTCGCAGCAGAACTGAGCCGACGGCGGCTCGGGGTGGCGACACCTCGAGTCGCCGTCGCGACCCCCGTCACTCCGGGTGGGTTGTCGGCAGGTCGGTTGTCGGCCGTCAGGTATCGGCGGGCTCGGCGCTCGAACACGGCTCGTTGGCGAGGTCTTCGAGCTTCTTGATGCCGTCACCGGCCTGGAACCGCATCGCCGTCCACGACCATCGGCGATCGCCGACCCATACCATCAGCAATCGCCAGATGCCGATCCCGATGACGACCAGGAACGCCGCCATCGCGGCATCGATCCACCAGTGGTTGGCGGTGGCAATGATCGACAAGGTCATCAGCACCGGGTGCACGACGACGACCCAACGCCATCGCGAACTCAAGACCGCAACGACCGCGATCGCCTCGATCAGCGCCCACGCGAAGTGCAATGACGGCATCGCGGCGATCTGGTTGGCGGCCCCTTCGAGCGGGTTCGCCGGATAGATCGACGGACCGTACCGCGCCATCGTGTCGACGAAGCCGTCCATCATGCGCGGCGGCGCCAACGGGAACAGCAGGTGGATGATCAACCCGGTGAAGGTCGAGAACGCCATCAGGTTGCGAATCGAACGGTACGCCTCGGAGTGGCGGAGATAGAGCCAGAGCAGCAGCGCGATCGCAGCGGGGAAATGGAACCAGATGTAGTAGTGGTTCAAGAGCTTGATCAGGTTGGGGTGATCGAGCAGGAACCCCTGGAGGTTGTCCTCGAACGGCAGCCCCAGCCACCTCTCGAACCGGATGATGTCACGCGAGTTGGCGAACGCGGTGGAGAGATCGGTGCGGTTGAGCGTGCGGATGAACCGGTAGATCATGAGCAGACCGCCGACGATGCTGATCTCGACCAGCATCTGGGCGCCGTAGCGACTCCGCCACCAGGCCGCGAGCGAACGAGGCGTGCTGCCGTCTCGCGTACTCACTGCCATACCCATCCAACTCTCCCTCCCCGACCACCGTACTCTCGTAACAACATCGACATACAGCACTTTTCTTCCGCGAGAGCGGTGTCAGGGGTCACAATGAACGAAAAACCAACTGACAACGACGTTATTCGGCCACCGGCGCCGCCCGAGGCCCCCCCCACGGACGGGTGGCGAACATGACATCCTCATGTCGTTCATCGACTACGTCCGGACGGTCTTGACCCGAAAGTGCGCCGGGCTGAGCGCCGAGCAACTGCAGGTCACCGCCGCGGACTCCAGCCTCACGCTCGGACGGCTCATGCGACACATGGCGTTCGTCGAGGACCACTGGTTCCGGTTCGTGCTGCTCGGTGACGAACTGCCGGCCCCGTGGACCTCCGCCGACTGGAACGCGCAGCCCGACTGGGAGATGGACACCGCGTCCGAGTTCTCCCCCGCCGAGTTGGGCCGCCAGCTCGACGATGCGATCGCCCGCAGTCGCGCCGCGACCGCAGGGCTGGGCCTCGACCACCTGGCCGCCCGATCGGGGCCCGACGGACCGACGAGCCTCCGGTGGATCCTGATCCACATGATCGAGGAGTACGCC
>CAXAWD010000614.1:0-2134 GCA_963972325.1 uncultured Acidimicrobiaceae bacterium | reverse complement strand
CGCGCCGGCGGCGACGGCCTGTTCGGCGAAGTCGTGCCCGTCTGACCGTTCACCGACGACACAGGCGAAGGCGACGCCGGGACCGGCGTCGCGCGAGTCGTGGGTCAGATCGGCGATGCCCGATGCATCGCCGAACACGTCGACCACCAACTGCTGCGGGATCGCGGCGGCCACCTGGTCGATGGAGGCTGCACGCTCGATCACGGCGCGCACGGAGTCAGATCGGCGGGCGGCTGGAGGTTGGTCTCGTGTGCGATCGTCGGCACCAGATCGCGGAACACCGGGGCCGACGCGGTGCCGCCGAACCGGTTGATGTCGCCGGCGGGAGGTTCGTCGATCGACACGAGCATGGTGATCTGCGGGTCTTCGGCCGGGAAGAACCCCACGAAGCTCGCGTAGTAGACCCGCTCGCCCTCCTCGTTGAGGTAGGTGCCGTTCGGTTGGGCCTTGAGGCCCGTACCGGTCTTGCCGGCGACGCTGAACGTGTCGAGGCCCTCCTGGGCCCGCTTGCCGGTGCCGGCCGGGTCGCAGACGACCGCACGCATCATGCCCTGCACCTGTTCGGCGATCTCGGGGCGCACCACTTCGTGGGTTTCGGAGGGCTCGGCGGGGATGACCTCCCCATCGGGACCGACCGTGCCGGCGACCAGACGAGGTGCCACGTACGTGCCGTCGTTGGCGATCGCGTTGATCGCGGTCGCCATCTGGATCGACGAGGCGGCGAACCCCTGCCCGTAGGAGACGGTGACGCGCTCGGAGCCCCAGAGGTCGGTCCAGTGCTTGAGGATGCCGTTGGACTCGTCGGGGAAGTCCAGCGCCGTCTTCTCACCGAAACCGAAGCTGCGCAGGTATTCCCAGTGCGTGCGGCGGGCCATCTCCCAGTCGTCGCCGCCGAGCGCCTGCTGCACCATGATCGTGCCGATGTTCGACGACTCGACGAGGATGTCCTCGACGGTCATCACCTCGTCGGGGTGCTGGTGCGAGTCGGTCAACAGGTCGTCGGCGTACTCCTTGCGCCACGGCACGAGGAACGTGCTGTGCGGCTCGACGACCCCCTGGTTGAGGCTGGCGGCGATCGTGACGACCTTGGCGACCGAGCCCGGTTCGTAGGCGGCGACGGCGGCGTAGTTGCCGCTCGTGATCTCGACGATGTCCTTGTCGTTGCGCTGCACCGAGGCCATGCCGTAGACGTCACCGGTGTCGGTGTCCATGATGATGATCGTGCCCGACTTGGCGTCGAGTTCGCTGACGCGCTCCAACAGCGCTTCTTCGGCGGCGAACTGGATCGAGCGGTCGATCGTGAGGATGATGTCGTTGCCCGGGGTCGGCGTGGAGATGATCTGTTCGCTGCCGGGGATCGAGCGTCCGCCGGGGGCGATCTCCTTGCGGAGCGACCCGGGCGTACCGGTCAGGAGCTCCTGGTACTGCTCCTCGAGGCCGGCCGTTCCGACGCCGTCGATGTCGGTCCGGCCGATGACGCTGCGCCCGGTGTCGCCGCCGGGCAACACCCGCTTGTCCTCGGCATCGACGTTGACGCCGGTGAGGTTGAGCGCGGCGATCTGCTCGCCGACGGTGACGTCGACCTCGCGCCGCACGTATTTGAAGCCGGTGGTCTTGGCGACCATCGCCTCGTAGATCTCCTGCGCCTCGACGTCGTCCAGACCCAGCATCGTCTGGAGGATGCGTGCGGTACCCGATTCGTCGACGACCAACTTGGGGTTGACGCTGATGGAGTAGGCCGGCACCGACACGGCGAGTTCCTCGCCGTTGCGGTCGAAGATCGTGCCCCGATCGGCCGCCAGTGGCCGCACCCGCTCCCACTGCTCCGCGCCGGCGATGCGCAAGGATTCACCACCGGCACTCTGGATCTTCGCGACCTTGAACAGCACGGTGCCGAGCACCGCGAGCAGCATGACGAGCAGGATCCGGAGTCGGGTCGACGGCGCTCCGACGCCGAGCATCGGTCCACGGCGGGCGGGAGCGTGCTTCGGGGCGACCACTCGCCGCTTGATCGATCGGCGGGCGCCCGAGTGGCGGGGCCTTGGCTCCGGGCGGCCCCCCCCCTCGCCTTCCTCGGGGCCGTCCTCTCCCCGCCGGTGGAGGAGGTCGTCGACGCGTCCCTGACCGCCCACAT
>CAXAWD010000613.1:0-2146 GCA_963972325.1 uncultured Acidimicrobiaceae bacterium | reverse complement strand
CCGTCGGCGAGCTCGACACCGGTCACGACGCCGGCGTGCGCCGAGATGCGCCCGACGTCGGCCCCGGTTCGCAGTTCGACACCGATCGACGTCGCGGCGCGAGCGAGGGCGTCGCGGAGCCGGCCCACCCCGCCGATCACGTGCCAGACCCCGTGTGCCTGCTCGACGTGGACCAGGTTGGCCGCCGTGGCCGGTGCGAGATACGGCGACGAGCCCGAGTAGGCCGCGTATCGATTGACGAGCTGCTGCAGCCGTTCGTCGTCGAAGTACGACGCCGATGCCTTCGCGAGCGTGCGGCGGCCGTCGAGCCGTCCGATGTCGAGCGGTGCGGTCAAGCGCGACACCACCGACGCATCGGGCGGCCCCGCCAGCAGGGTGCGCTCGCTCGCCTGCCACACCTCGGCGGCATGTTGGGCGAACTCGTGCCAGGCGAGCCCCGAGCCGGGCGACAGACGTTCGACCTCGGCGACCGTCGCCGTGGGATCGTCGCCGATGTCCAACGTCGAGCCGTTCGGCCACCGATAGCGGACCTGGGGATCGAGGCGGACCAGTTCGAGCTGATCAGCGAGCGTCGTGCCGGCTCGACGGAACAGCTCGTCGAAGACCTCGGGAAGCGTCAGCATCGTGGGCCCCAGGTCGAACCGGTACCCGGCCTCGTCGAGGTCTGCGACCTTGCCGCCCACCACCGGGTTCCGTTCCAACACCACGACGTGGTGTCCGGCCGCGGCCAACCGGATCGATGCTGCCAACCCTCCGATACCGGACCCGACGACGACGGCTTTCACGCCCGCCGTCCTAGCAGACCGGTGCCCTCCGGCGCCGAAACCGCCGGGCACCGCGGCACCGGCCGATGCCGGGTCAGCCGAGCGAGAACCCGCGACGGAGCGGGATCGCGACCCGCTCCTCGTCGAATCCGAGCGAGCGATACAGGCCCCGAGCTGTCTCGTTGTCGGCTCGTACGGTGAGGCCGATGCCGGTCACGTCGAGCCGACGCAGCTCGGCGACCCCGGCGCGCACGAGGACGCCTCCGAGACCCTGCCGGCGGGCGGACGGCCGCACGCCGAGATAGTCGATGTATCCACTGCCGTCGGCCTGTCGTTCCACGGCGACATAGCCCACCACCTCGCCGTCGACGTCGGCGACCAGGCGCCGATGGGTGGCGTCGTGTCCACCGACCAGCTCGCGCCCCGTCGTGTGCGTGCCCGGGAACAACCCCTCGTGGAGCCGGGCGACGACATCGTGGTCGGCGTCGTCGATCTCGCGGACCGTGGTCGGGGTCGGCCGAACCGCGAGTTCGTCGTCGAGGCGCAACACCGCAGAGCCTTCGTCCTCGGAGAACCCTTCGGACACCGCCCAGGAGCGGCACCACTCGAACCGGGCATCGACCGCCATCTCTTCCTCGTCGACGCCGTCACCGAGCTGCGCGCGACCGGCCGTGAGTAGACGGGATGCGATGGACTCCCACTCGTCGCGCTCGTCGGTGGCGACGAACGGGCCCAACCACCAGACCCGACCCATGTCGTGATCGACGTCGCCGACCAGCCAGCCGCGTGGTCGCTCGCCGTCGACGGCCACGGCCGACACGTCGCGCCAGGTCGCCTCGGCCAGTTCGGCGAGGATTCCGTCGGCCTGGTCGCCGAGATAGATCACGTGCCGTTCCGGCCGCTGTTGGAGGGCAGCGGCGAGCTCGACGAGCGTCGGCAGTTCGTGTTCACCGTTGATGCTGCGGACGGTCACCTCGCCAGTGTCGCACCGCTGCGTCGTGCAACACGGACGGCTTTCGCCGGGCCGTCGGGTTCGGGAGTCAGCTGGCTCGCTGGCTCACGTACGACGCGAGTTCGATCAACTCGCCGCGAGCGGTCGGATCGACATCGACACGGCGGATCGCTGCGATCGCCTCGTCGGTGCGTGCCGCGATCGTCCGTTCGAGATCGTCGAGCGCGCCGGTGTCGACGATGACCTGCTGGATCGCCGCGACCTCGTCGTCGGTGAGGCCCGGTCGGCCCACGCCGGCGAGCACCGAACGTTGCGC
Organism: uncultured Acidimicrobiaceae bacterium; assembly: GCA_963972325.1. Taxonomy (GTDB): domain Bacteria; phylum Actinomycetota; class Acidimicrobiia; order Acidimicrobiales; family Ilumatobacteraceae; genus Ilumatobacter. The sequence continues at coordinate 114 of CAXAWD010000613.1, read as the reverse complement.
CGGTGTCGCGGCCTCGATCGCGCGGGCGAGCAACGGGGTCGGCTTGCCTTCGCGCAGGTCGCCGCCGACGGGCTTGCCGGTGGCAGCGGCGTCGCCGAACGCTCCCATGACGTC
>CAXAWD010000612.1:0-2153 GCA_963972325.1 uncultured Acidimicrobiaceae bacterium | reverse complement strand
CACTCGTCGAGCAGGCTGGAGTCGACCTGGCGGACGAGCGCACCGAGCCAGTGGATGATCTCGTCGAGTTCGTCGCTGCCCGCCTCGGCCGGCACGTTCTGCATCAACCCCTTGTAGACGTCGGACACGTAGCGCAGCACGACCCCTTCGGAGTTCTTGAGGCCGTAGTGGTCGATGTACTCCCCGAACGTCATCGCCCGCTCGAACAGATCGCGCACGACCGACTTCGGCTTGACCGTGTCGCCACCGACCCAGGGGTGGTGACGCCGGAACTCGTTGAAGTCGCCGTAGATCCAGTCTTTCAGCGGGCGGGGCGGCTCCACTTTGGAGAGTCGCTCCATGCGCTCCTCGTATTCGACGCCGGACGACTTCATCTCGCTCATCAACGCGTCCTTGGCCTTGCGGAGCTGGGCGGCGATGACCACTGCCGGGTTCTCCTGGACCGCCTCGATGATCGTGAGGATCGCCAGCGAACGGTCGATGTCGCCGGTGGCGCCGACTGTGATCGTGGTGTGCTCCGGCTCGTCGTCTTCAGGCACGTCATCGCGCTCGTCGGGTTCGAGTACCTCGGGCTCGACCAGCGTGTCGTCGTCGGCCTCGACATCGACCTCGTCGTCGCTCTCGGTGGCCGCCTGGTCGAGCATCTCGGCGAGTCCGGCGAACGCCCCTCCGGTGGCCGCCGGTGCCTCGCGTCGTCGCTCGGGGGCCGGAGCGCGCTCGGGTCGGCGTTCGGATCGCTGCGGCCGCACCTCGACCCGGAGTTCACGGTCGAGGTGGGTGATCGCGTCGATCGCCCACAGCGACAGCGGCTGGTGCAGGGCGAACTCGTCTTGCAGGTCGAAGTTGACCCGCACCCGGCGCCCCTGGTCGTCGGGCGGGTCGGGGAACTCGAGCAGGTTGGCGTCGACGAGCGACCGGTAGATCGAGATCGCGCGTCGGATGTGTTCCCGTTGGCGGCGTCGGGTGTCGTGGTTCTCCACCATCAGCCGTCGCACGGCAGCGCACCCGTCGCCCGGCCGGTCGAGCAGGCTCATGACCATCTGGTGGTTGACGTCGAAGCTGGACGTCAACGGTTCGGGATCACCGTTGACCAGACGGTCGAAGGTGCCCTCGTCCCAGTGGGCGTAGCCACGCTCGGGCGGCTTCTTCTTGACCATCTTCTTTTTCTTCTTGGCGTCGGTCCGGGCCTGTTCGGCCATGCGTTGGTTGTCGACCACGTGCTCGGGCGCCTGGGCCCACACGTCGCCCCGGTCGTCGAACCCGCGCCGCCCGGCGCGGCCGGAGATCTGTTGGAACTCGCGCACGCGCAGGATGCGGACACCGCTGCCGTCGTACTTGCAGAGCTGCGTGAACAGCACCGAACGGATCGGCACGTTCACGCCGACGCCCAGGGTGTCCGTGCCGCAGATGATCTTCAGCAGCCCGGCCTGGGCGAGGCGCTCGACGAGCAGGCGGTACTTGGGCAGCAGGCCCGCGTGGTGCACGCCGACACCGGCGATCAGGAAGCGCCGGAACGTCTTGCCGAACGGTGAATCGAACCGGAAGCCGCCGATCAGGTCTTTGACCTGCTGCTTCTCGCCCTTGATGAGCGGGTCGAGGCTGAGGTAGCCCTGCGCCGCCTCGGTGGCCTCGCGCTGGGTGAAGTGCACGAGGTAGATCGGCGCCCGCCCCGATTCGAGCAGCTCCTCGATCGACTTGTGCAGCGACGTGGTTCGGTACTGGAAGTCGAGCGGCACCGGCCGCTGCGTCGACCGGACGAGCGCCGTCTCGCGACCGGTGCGCTTCGTCAGTTCGCTCTCGAAGAACTCCGTCGAGCCGAGCGTGGCCGACATCAGGAGGAACTGGCAGTGCGGGAGTTCGAGCAGTGGAAGCTGCCAGGCCCAGCCGCGTTGCGGGTCGGCGTAGAAGTGGAACTCGTCGGCGATCACGACGTCGACGTCGGTTCGATCGCCGTCGCGCAGCGCCCAGTTCGCCAGGATCTCCGCGGTGCAGCAGATGATCGGCGCGTCGGGATTGACGCTGCCGTCGCCGGTGATCATGCCGACCAGGTTCGAACCGAACGTCTCGCACAGCTGGAAGAACTTCTCCGACACCAGCGCCTTGATCGGCGCCGTGTACACGCTGCGCTGGTCGCGGGCGAGGGCGACGAAGTG
>CAXAWD010000611.1:0-2158 GCA_963972325.1 uncultured Acidimicrobiaceae bacterium | reverse complement strand
AGGATCGTCCGCTTCGAGTAGCGGTCGGCGGCGACGCCTCCGAGCGGCGTGGCGATCAACATCGGCACGCCGAACGCCATGAAGACGCCACCGAGGCCCGTGTTCGACCCGCTGAGTTCGTTGGCCAGCCAGCCGCGTGCGATCGCCTGCGCCTGCGTGGCGACGAAGCCGAAGGCTCCGATCGTGAACAGTGTGCGGTACGCCGGGATTCTCAACGAGGCATACGTGTCGATTCGCGTCGGCTCGTCGGGAGCAGGCGCGGGTTCGGGCATTCGGTCAGTCTGGCCCACCTGGTCGTCGCCCGCGCATGTGGATCGTGAACTCGGGGAGTGTTCTGCACGTGGTGGCGATTCCACCAGGGTGCGAGTGGCTCGGGTCGATACGATGTCATCCATGTCCGAACAGGTGTCGATCACTGGATCGTTCCCCGTCAAGCGGGGTCTCGCAGAGATGTTGAAGGGTGGCGTCATCATGGACGTCGTCACCCCTGGTCAGGCCAAGGTGGCCGAGGACGCCGGCGCAACCGCCGTCATGGCGCTCGAGCGTGTACCGGCCGACATCCGTCGCGACGGCGGCGTGTCGCGCATGAGCGATCCCGACATGATCCAGGGCATCCAGGAGGCCGTGTCGATCCCGGTGATGGCCAAGGCCCGCATCGGGCACTTCGTCGAGGCACAGATCCTCGAAGCGCTCGGCGTCGACTTCGTCGACGAGTCCGAGGTGCTGTCGCCCGCCGACGAGGCGCACCACATCGACAAGTTCAAGTTCACCGTGCCGTTCGTGTGCGGCGCCACCAATCTCGGCGAGGCGCTGCGTCGCATCTCCGAGGGCGCGTGCATGATCCGTTCCAAGGGTGAGGCCGGCACCGGCAACGTGATCGAGGCCGTCCGCCATCTGCGCAGCATCATCGGCGACATCAAGAAGGTCGGCCAGGCCGACTCGGCCGAGCTGTTCGAGTGGGCCAAGCAGCTCCAGGCGCCGTTGCCGCTCGTGCAGGAGATCGCCGAGACGGGCAAACTGCCCGTCCCGCTGTTCTGTGCCGGTGGCCTCGCCACCCCGGCCGATGCCGCGCTCGCCATGCAGCTCGGCGCCGAAGCCGTGTTCGTCGGCTCCGGCATCTTCAAGAGCGACAACCCCGAGCGTCGAGCGGCGGCCATCGTCGAGGCCACGACCCACTTCAACGACCCGTCGATCCTCGCCAAGGTCAGCCGTGGCCTCGGTGCCCCGATGACCGGCATCGGCATGGACGAGATCAACCAGCGGTACGCCGAGCGCGGTTGGTGAGCCCGGGGCTCAACATGATCGGGGTGCTGGCGTTGCAGGGCGCTTTCCATCCCCACCAGGCGCTGTTGGAGGGTCTGGGCCACACCACCCTGCAGGTGCGCACACCCGCCGATCTCGAGCGCGTCGACGCGCTCGTCATGCCCGGCGGCGAGTCCACCACGATGTCGAAGTTGCTCGTCACGAGTGGGCTGTTCGATCCGCTCGCCGGCCGGCTCGAGGCGGGGATGCCGGCGTTCGGCACGTGTGCGGGCATGATCCTGCTCGCGTCCGAGGTGCTCGACGGTCGCCCCGACCAGCGCTCGTTCGGCGTCATCGACATTTCGGTCCGACGCAACGGATACGGCCGCCAGCTCGACAGCTTCGAAACCGAGCTGGTGGTGCCGGATCTGGGCATCGGCGCCGAACGATTCCACGGTGTGTTCATCCGTGCACCGAAGGTCACGCGGGTCGGTCCCGACGTCGAGGTCCTGGCCGAGCACGCGGGCGTTCCTGTACTGCTGCGGCACGGACCGATTACCGTGGCATCGTTCCATCCGGAGCTGGCGGGCGACGCGAGGTTGCACGCCCAGTTCCTCGACAGCTTCCTCACCACCTCGCAGACGGAGATCTGACATGTCCGGACACTCCAAATGGGCAACCATCAAGCACAAGAAGGGAGCGGCCGACGCCAAGCGCGGCAAGCTCTTCGCCAAGTTGGCGCGGCAGATCGAGGTCGCCGCCCGCGCCGGCGGTGGCGATGTCGACATGAACCCGACGCTCCGCACTGCCGTGCAGAAGGCCAAGGCGGCGTCGATGACCAACGACGCGATCGACCGTGCGGTCAAGCGCGGCACCGGTGAGAGCGGTGGCGACGCGTACGAGGGCATCACCTACG
>CAXAWD010000610.1:0-2166 GCA_963972325.1 uncultured Acidimicrobiaceae bacterium | reverse complement strand
ACGTCCAACGCTGCCACTCGGGACGGAACGCGTCACACGCCGCGACCTCCATGAACGTGGCGAACGCCTCGTTCAACCAGATGCCGTTCCACCACGACATCGTGACCAGGTCGCCGAACCACATGTGGGCCAACTCGTGGGCGACCACGTCGGCGACGAGCTGACGCTCGCTCTGTGTGCCGTTGGTCGGGTGGACCAGCAGCAGGCTCTCACGGAACGTGATGCAGCCGAGGTTCTCCATCGCCCCGGCGGCGAAGTCGGGCAGCGCCAACAGATCGACCTTGTCGCTGGGGTACGGGATGCCGTAGTACTCCTGGAACCAGGCCAGGCTGAACGTCGCGACCTCGAGCCCGAACTCGGTCAGGTGGCCCTTGCCCGGCACGTGGACGATCCGCACCGGGATGCCGTCGGCGTCGTGCCACTCGGTGGCCTCCAGCGGCCCGACCACGAACGCCACGAGGTACGAACTCATCACCATCGTGTCGGCGAACCGCACGATCCGCTTGCCGTTCGACTCCTCCTCGGACACGACCGAACCGTTCGAGACCGCCATCATCTCCGGTTCGACCACGAGCGTCACGGCGAACACCGCCTTGAAATCGGGCTCGTCCCAGCAGGGGAACGCACGGCGGCAGTCGGTCGACTGCATCTGCGTGGTCGCGATCACGCGCTCGACGTCATCGTCGTCGCGGTAGGTGCTCCGGTAGAAGCCGCGCAGCTTGTCGTTGAGGATGCCGCGGAACTCGACCACGAGCGTGTGGCGGCCGACAGCCACGCCATCGGCCGGGCGCACGAAGAGCCGCTCGGTGGCCTCCTCCGGTTCGGCGTCGGCAGGTCGGCCGTCGAACGTGCACCCGTCGATCTCGAGTTCGATCGCGTTGAGCACCAGTTCGGCCGCCCGCTCGTGGGTCGTCACGTCGATCGAGACCGAGCCGACGAAGGTGCCGGCGGCGAGGTCGGGTTCGAGCGTCAGTTCGTACCGTTCGGGCGTGGTGTGACGCGGCAGGCGGTACGGATCGAGGATGTCGGTCGAGGTCACGGTCACCTCGCGGATGGTATCGGTCGTCGGCGGGACGCCGCGGTGAGTTCCGCCGCGGGCCCGCTCCGGTAGCGTGCCAGCCTGTGAACATCGACCGGATGGTGGCCCGAGACACCGAGTACGACGTCGTCGGCATCGGCAACGCACTCGTCGATGTGATCGCTCACGCGCCCGACACGTTCGTCGACGAGCACGGGCTCGTGAAGGGCTCGATGGATCTCGTCGACACCGACCGGGCCGTGCAGCTGTACCAGGCACTCGGGTCGGCGGTGGAGATGAGCGGCGGGTCGGCGGCCAACACGATGTGCGGTGTGGCCAGTTTCGGTGGTCGCGCCGCGGTCAGCTACAAGGTCACCGACGACGACCTCAGCCAGGTGTTCGGCCACGACCTCCTGGCGGTCGGGGTGCAGTTCAGGCCGGGCGACCACGACAACGACATGCCCACCGGACGCTGCATCATCGTGGTCACGCCCGATGCAGAACGCACGATGAACACGTTCCTCGGCGCTTCCAGCCTGCTGGGGGTCGACGATGTCGACGATGCTGCCGTCGCCGCCGGCAAGTTGCTGTACATGGAGGGCTATCTGTTCGACCGGGGCGAGGCGAAAGCGGCGTTCCGGCATGCGGCGTCGGTGGCGCACGAGGCCGGCGGGATGGTCTCGCTGACCCTGTCCGACTCGTTCTGCGTCGATCGCCACCGGCACGACTTCCGAGAGCTGGTCTCCGACGAGGTCGACCTGCTGTTCGGCAACGACGCCGAACTGATCTCGCTCTACCAGACCGACACGTTCGACGAGGCCGTCGCCGAGTTGCGGCAGCACTGCCAGTTCGCGGCGATCACCACCGGGGCCGCCGGGTCGGTCGTCATCACGGGCGACGAGATCATCGAGGTGCAGGCGCAGCCGGTTCGGCGGGTCGTCGACACCACCGGCGCCGGCGATCTCTACGCCGCCGGCTTCATGCACGGCGTCACCACGGGCCGCCCGCTGCCCGAGTGTGGCCGTCTCGGCTCGATCGCCGCATCCGAAGTGATCTCGCACGTCGGCCCCCGCCCGCTCGTCGAGTTGCGTACGCTGGTGGGGTGACTGCTCCCGACCCTTTGGAGTCTGCCCAGCGCTGGCTGGAGG
>CAXAWD010000609.1:0-2179 GCA_963972325.1 uncultured Acidimicrobiaceae bacterium | reverse complement strand
CACCGACGACCCGGTCGAGGCCGAGCGCCGTGCGCAGGCCAAGGGCCTCCAGACGTCGTGGGGCCCCGACCGGTTGCTCCGCACCCGCTACTACGTGTCGGCATTCGAGTACTTCCCACAGCTCGATCGCAACCTGCTCTACAGCAGCGTCGCCGACCACGCGATGTGGTTCGACACGTGGCCGCTCGTCGAACAGTTGCCGCCCGACCACCGCCCGCTCTGGATGACGTTCGGCGACGACACCGACTTCACCCTCGACGAGCTGCGACAGTTCGTCGAGGTCTACGACCGCTTCGGCTCGCCGATCGATTGGCGAGTCGGTGACGTCGGCGTCATCTGCAACTACCGCTTCGCCCACGGCCGTCCGGCGATCACGCTGGGCGAACACGAGGAGCGCGAACTCGGCGTCCTGCTCGGCGAGCCGTTCGCGCGGGTCGGCCATCTTGGAAGCGCCTGGTGAGCGGCGTCACACTGGCTGCATGATCGTCGTCCTCACCCCCACCGAACCACCGCGCCTCGTCGACCTCGATCGACTCGACCGGCTGCACGCCGAACTGCACGGCACCCTCGACGGCGCCGACCTCGGCGACCTGTGCGCACCGGCCGACGACGAACACGTGTGGCTCCACGTCGCCCGCGCCCGCGAGATCGGCGTGGCCGCGTCGGCCGACCCGGCGTTCGGCGACCACTTCGACGGGATGATCGGATACGCGACGAGCAAGGGCTGGCTCGACGACGACGGCACCCACGTGCAGGCCCACATCGAACCGGCCACGTGAGCCGGCCGGTCGCTACCATCGGATTCGTGCCCACCGATCGACAGACCCTGAACCTCGTCGCTGCCGTACTCTGCGGAGTCGGCAGCCTGGCCGCACTGATCGACGGTCTGGCGTCGGGCGGTTTCCGGAACCGTTCGGCGCGCGCCGGCATCCTGTCGGGCCTGTTCGGCACCGTCGGATCGGTCGCGTGGGCCGTCTCGGCGTACCAGGATCGCCGGGAATCTCGTGGCGACACCGACCTCGCCTGACCCTGCGACCGTACCGCCGCCAGCTCCGGGAATCGGGCTCGGGCGGCTGGTGCTGCCCGTCTATCTCCCCGTCATCGCCGGCACGATCGGCGTGGCGTTGCTGGTCCCGGTCCTCCCCCTCTACCTGAAGGACTCCGGGCTGTCGCTCGGCACGACCTCGGTCGTGCTCGCCGCCGTCGGGCTGGGCGCTGCGATCGGCAGCCTCCCCACCGGTTCACTCCTCGCCAGGTTCGGGGAACGGTATGTGCTGTTCGCCTCGCTCGCCGCCCTCGCCGTCAGCACCGCACTCCTCGGCCTCACCACGGTCGTGGCGCTCCTCGTCGTGCTCCGCATGGCGGCCGGCGCCGCCAACGTCGCGCTTCGACTCTCCCGCCAGACGTACATCGCCCGTCGGGTGCTCGGCGAACATCGCGGACGATCGATGGCGATGATCGGCGGATCGTTCCGGTTCTCGCTGCTGATCGGGCCGCTGCTCGGCGGGTGGCTCGCCGACACGGCCGGGTTCACCGTCACCTTCCTCGTCGCCGGCGGGTTCGCGGCGCTCGGCGTGATCCCACCGCTGATCAGCGGGCCGCACCACCTGCCGCCGCGCACCGACACCGTCGCCGTCCGGCAGTTCGGCGTCGTCGAGGCGATGCGCACCCACTGGCGGCTGCTCCTCGTTTCCGGCATCGTGCCGCTGCTCGTCGCGACCGCCCGCGAGGGACGGTTCGTCGTCCTCCCGCTGATCAGCGACGATCTGGGCCTCAGCCCGACCGCGGTCGGCGCGGTGATCGCCGTGGGTACCGGCGCCGACCTGCTGCTGTTCCCGGCCGCCGGCTACGTGATGGACCGGTTCGGCCGCCTCACGGCGATGGTGCCGGCATTCGCCACGATCGCGGTCGGCCTCCTGATGCTCGCCGCCGCCGACTCGACCCGTTCGGTGGTGATCGCCGGTGCCGTCATCGGCATCGGCAACGGCCTCAGCTCGGGCACGATGCTCACGCTCGGGAGCGACCTGGCACCGTCCGATGCCACCGGGCCCTTCCTCGCCGGCCTGGCCGCGATGCAGGACGGCGGCCGGGTCTTCGGTCCGTTGCTCGTGGGCGTGATCGGCGCCGGCGCCGGGCTCGGGGCCGCGTCGGTTGCCCTTGCGGTCGTGCTGATCGCGGC
>CAXAWD010000608.1:0-2182 GCA_963972325.1 uncultured Acidimicrobiaceae bacterium | reverse complement strand
GCGGCGTCGCCGCCGGTTCGCTCGTCGTCGCTGCCGGGCAGGCCGAGCCACATGTCGGAGAGCACGGCGAGACCGTCGGTCGCGTTGGCGGCACGCAGGACACCGGCCGCGGAGTGGACGGATGCGCCCGCGTCGTAGGCGGGGACCGTCGGAGCGAGCCCGAGCGCGGCGTGGAGCGCGGTGGCGTTGGTCTTGTCGGTGTAGGCCGGCCGCGTGGTGGCGAACCAGACGGCGTCCGCCGCCGCCCGCGCCTCGGGATCGAGGCCGAGCGCCGCCGCGACGCCCATCGTCGTCGTGTCCTCGTCGAATGCGGCCACCGACCTGACACCGCGACCACCGCCCCGGCCGAGCGTGGCACCGACCTCGGACAGTTCGAGGTAGTGCGCTGGCAGGTACGGCGAAATGTCGAGCAGGCCCCCGGGCATGCGGCCGACTCTACACATACCTACCGGTTGGTATGCAACTAGAGTGGCCACATGCGGTTCGGCCTGCTCCTCGATCACCAGTTTCCCCGTTCGGACGACCTCGGTCGGCATCTCGACGCGCTCGTCGAGTTGACCGAGCGCGCCCGAGACCTCGGTTTCGGCGCCGTGTTCGGCATCCACCACTTCCTCGCCGGCCTCCGAACCCCGCAGCCGTTCCAGGTGCTCGCTCGCCTGATTCCCCACAGCGGCGACATGCTCCTCGGCACCGGCGTGTACGTCGCGTCGCTCACGCACCCGGTCCAGCTGGCCGAGGAGATCGCGACGCTCGACCAGCTGAGCGGCGGGCGCTTCGTGTTCGGCGCCGGCATCGGGTACCGCGACGAGGAGTTCGACTCGTTCGGCATCGACCGCCGGCACCGCGCCCCGAGGTTCCTCGAAGCGCTCGAGGTGATCCGGGGGCTGTGGGGTGACGAACCGTTCACGTTCCACGGCGACCACTTCCGCATCGACGGCCAACGATCGAGCGTGCAGCCCTACCGGCGCGACCGGGTGCCGTTCTGGATCGGCGCGAACACCCCCGCCACGATCCAACGCGCCGCCCGCATCGGAGACGGTTGGCTGGCCTCCCCGAACGTGAAACTCAACTTCGCCGCCGGCAACCTCGGAGCGTTCCGCGACGAGTGGGCGGCGCAGGGCAAGCGTCCGGGGACCCACCATGCACCGATCGCACGGGAACTGCACCTCGCCGACACCGACGACGAGGCCAGGCGCCGAGCGGATGACTACCTGCGGACCGAGTACATCGAGTACAGCCAGTACGACCTCGATCACTTCGTCGATCTCTACGACGACCTGATGGCCAAGTCGTTCCTGGTCGGTTCGCCGGCCACCGTGACCGAGCGCATCGGGCGCTACCGCGACGCCGGTTTCGACACGATGCTGTTCCGCACGTTCTGGTCGGGGATGCCGTACGAGATGGCGTTCGAGACACTCGAACGGTTCGCCGCCGAGGTGATGCCACACTTCGCCGACGACCAACCCGCCGCCGCCACCGAGGAGAGCCGCTGATGCCCCTGCGCCCCATGCACCACGTCACCGTGACGGTCTCGTCACTCGAGCGTTCGCTCGCGTTCTACCGTGACCTGCTCGGCATGCGCGTCACCCTGGAGGCCCGGATCGCCGACGAGGCCCACGAGCGCTACCTCCGGCTCCCGGCCGGAACCGTCGGCCGTGCCGCGGTGCTGCAACTCGGGCCGCCCGTCGGCGCGGTCGAGATCGTCGAGTGGGACGTTCCCGGACCCGCCGGCGCGTCCCCCGACGTGGCTCGCCCACCGCAGGTCGGCTCGTTCGTCCTCGCCTTCGAAGTCGCCGACGAACCGATCAACGACATGGTCGCTCGACTCCGCGCCGCGGGCGTCACGGTCTGGGGCGAACCCGAGGCATCCGAGATCGACGACTACGGTACGATCCGCGCCGTCGTGGTCGAAGACCCCGACGGCATGCTCGTCGAGCTGCTCGAACTACCGAGCCGCGAGGCGATCGCTGCCGCCCGAGGCGGCTGATTGCGACCGCCCGAACCGCTACTTGCGGTCGGGCAGCGGGGCCGAATAGGCGGCGCCCGAGTCGAGCCCGAACGCGGTGTGAAGTGCGCGGGCGGCGCGCTCCATGTCCGCCGCCGGCAGGATCACCGACACCCGGATCGTCGACGTCGAGATCATCTGGATGTTGACGTCTTCGTCGGCGAGCACCCGGAACAT
>CAXAWD010000607.1:0-2187 GCA_963972325.1 uncultured Acidimicrobiaceae bacterium | reverse complement strand
CATCACGCCGCCAACCGGCCGGCCCACGAAGCCGTCCGCGAAGTCGATACCGGGCGCAGCTTCACCTATGCCGAACTCGACCGACGCATCGACGCCATGGCCGCCCACCTCCGGATGCTCGGCATGGGTCGCGGCGACCGGATCGCCGTGCTCGCCCACAACGGCGTCGAGTACTTCGACATCCAGTTCGCGTGCGCCCGCATCGGGTCGATCTGTGTGCTGCTCAACTGGCGGCTCACCGTCAGCGAACTCGAGTACATCATCTCCGACAGCTCACCGACGCTGCTGGTCCACGACGTCGACTTCGCGGCCTCGGCCACCGAGCTGCAACACCGGTGCGGCATCGGGCACCTGCTCGAGATCGACGGCGGTCAGCCTGCGAGCGCCTACGAACAGGCGCTCGCAGCCCAGCGGGACGTCGTCGTCGACCGGGTGTCGCTCACGCACGACGACGTGATCACGATCATGTACACGTCCGGCACCACCGGCCTGCCGAAGGGGGCGATGATCACCCACGGCATGAACTTCTGGAACTGCATCAACCTCGGTGTGCCGGCGGGCATCGGCATCGACACCGTGCACCTCGACGTTCTGCCGCTGTTCCATACCGGCGGGCTCAACTGCTACAGCAACCCGGTACTGCACGCCGGCGGCACCGTCGTGATCTTCCGAGCGTTCGACCCGGGCGAGACGCTGCGGGTGCTCGGCGACACCGAGCAGGGCATCACCCACTTCTTCGCGGTGCCGGCGCCGTACCAGTTCATGATGCAGCACCCCGACTTCGAGCACACCGACCTGTCACGGTTGCGGATCGCCGGCGTCGGCGGAGCGCCGTGCGCGCTCACGATCATGGAGGCCTGGAACGAACGGGACGTGCCGCTCGCCCAGGGGTTCGGCATGACCGAGACCAGCCCGGCCTGCATCTTCCTCGACCCCGGCGACGCCCTCCGCAAGATCGGTTCGACCGGCAAGGCGTTGATGCACACCGAGTTCCGGATCGTGAACGACACGGGCACCGACTGCGCTCCCGACGAGGTCGGGGAACTGTGGGTCGCGGGCCCGAACATCACCCCCGGCTACTGGAACAAGCCGGAGGCGACCGCGGCCGCGTTCGAAGGTCGGTGGCTCAAGACCGGCGACGCCGCCCGGGTCGACGACGAGGGGTTCGTGTTCATCGTCGACCGCTGGAAGGACATGTACATCTCCGGCGGCGAGAACGTGTACCCGGCCGAGGTCGAGAACGTGCTCTATCAGCTGCCGCAGGTGGCCGAGGCGGCGGTCATCGGGGTGCCGAACGAACGTTGGGGCGAGGTCGGGCTCGCGGTGATCGCGCTCAAGCCCGGCGCCGAACTCGACCGGTCCACCGTGGTCGACCACTGCGCCGAACGGCTCGCGAAGTTCAAGGTGCCCCACGACGTCACGATCATCGAGGCGCTCCCCCGCAACGCCACCGGCAAGGTGCTCAAGCGCGAGCTCCGCACTCGGTTCGTCGACGACGACGCACCCGCGATCTCCTGACCGGGCGTCATCCGGACGCGAGGCCGGCCAGCGCCGCAGCGACCACCGCGTCGACGTCGACCGTCGCGTCGACGCTCACTACGTCGTGTTCGTCGGGCCCGGGTGGCTCGAGGGCGTCGATCTGGCTCGCGATCATGCCGGCACCCATGTAGTGGCCGGGGCGATCCGCCGCCCGCTCCTCGGCCGTCGTCTGGTCGAGGTCCAGGAAGACGAACCGGACCCCATCGCCCCGCAGCCGGTCGCGATAGGCGCGTCGGAGCCCCGAACAGGCGACGACGAGGTGCTCGTGGTCGTCCAACTCCTCGCGGATCCGGGAGAGCCAGGGCCACCGGTCGACATCGTCGAGCGGCACACCCACCGCCATCCTGGCGATGTTCGCCTCGGAGTGCAGCGAGTCACCGTCGACGAACCGAGCGCCGAGGACGTCGGCGAGTCGACGTCCGATCGTGGACTTGCCCGAGCCGGCGATGCCGGCCACCACGACGCGACCGCCGACGATGCTCGCCGGGACGGTCGCCGGATCGTTCGGGTCGTCCGCACCGCTCACCACCCGGATCCTACGGTTCGCCGCCCGAGACGGCGGGCCGGTTCAGCCAACCGCCGGCGACGCCTCCGGAGCATCGATGTGCGCTGCGTCGAGCGGCGGCAGGCGCAGCGTGAGCAGCCAGG
>CAXAWD010000606.1:0-2193 GCA_963972325.1 uncultured Acidimicrobiaceae bacterium | reverse complement strand
GCAAGAACCCCGGACCCACCGGACCCACCGCCGTCACATTCAACGCAACACCCACCACACCAGACTCCGGCACACCCGCCCGACCCGACACCGGCACCCGCAACACCTCACCCGCCTCCACACGCGACCCCTCACGGGTATCCACCAACCGACCCGACGCCGAACCCACACCCGACTCGAACCAGGCGGCGACGTCGACGATCACATCGGTCTCCACCAACGACGACACACACACCTCACCCGACACATCCACCGGCACCACCACCGCATTCGGCTCCACCGCACCAGCCGCCACGAAATTCACCGACGACGTCGACGGCTCCTCCGAACCACACGCCCACACCCGCAAGAACCCCGGACCCACCGGACCCACCGCCGTCACATTCAACGCAACACCCACGACGTCGGTACCCGCACCCTCGGCCGGCACGCCGCCGACGCCCATCACCGGGATGCGCAGTGTCTGGCCGGGCCGCAGCGAGCGCGGTGGCGTGTACCCGTCCACCACGATCTCGAGCACCCGCTCGCGGAGCCACAGCGCGAACTCGGCCTGGCCCGTGGACGAGAGGTGGACCCCGTCGGTGTACCACCGGTCCGCGGCCGCATGGTCGCTGGCGGCGTTCCAGTCGAGGACGACCAGTTCGTCCCAGGCCTCTGCTGCCTCGGTGAGTGCCGTGTTGGTCAGGTGGTACGGCGTCGAGTCGCGTCGCTCGGACACGTTGACCCACAGCACGAGCCCGACCTGGCGGTCGCGCAGCGTTTCCATCACCGTGTCGATTCGGTCCGGCATCGAGCCGGGGTCGTCGTTGTAGCCAAGTTCGACCACCACGAGGTCGGTGCCGACCGGGACGTCGGACGCGGCCGACACACCGTCGACGATGTGACCGCCCTGCGTACGGCGACTGGAGATGGCGTCGTACCTCTCGTCGCCGAACATGCCCTCGGTGAGAACCCGGAACTCCGACGACGCGGACCCGGCGATGCTGACCCCGACCGAATCGCCGATGAACGCCAGGTCGACGGCGTCGGTGACCGTGCGCCGGATCGGCACCAGTTCGAAACCGGGCGCGTTGAGGCCGAACGCGTTCCGGAAACTCCAGGCGCTGACGCTCGTGCCGTTGCCGAGGCGAACCTCGTTCGCCCAGATGCCGTCGTACGGCGAATCGGCGTCGACCGCGGTCGTGACGCCGTTGGCCGACGACAGCCCGTAGCGGGACATGATCGAGTCGGCGTCGATGATGCGGGTCCAGCGATGGTTCGGGTTGCCCGGCTGGTCGTCCCACGGGTCGACCACCGACGGGAACGACCCGCCCGCGGTGACCGGCCCGTTCGAGGCGGAGAACTCGGTGGACACGATCGCACCGGAGCCCGGCCACCTCCGGACGACGCCCTCGGTGTCGTCGATGGCCTCGTCGGTGTTGTCGTGTTCGAGACGAACCGAGTTCGCGGTGTCGGCGTTGATGCGCACGGCCGATCCGCCGTACACCTGACAGGACGACGTGTCACACGTACTCGCGTACGAGTAACGATCCTGTGTGAGCGCGTACGACCGGGCGGCGACCGACTGGGCCCGGAGCGCGTTCATCCCGGCGCCACCGGCGGCGTCGCCCCACGAGGCGGGCGACTCCTTCGGGACGACCCCGCGCAGGTAGTTCTCGATGTCGACCTCGTTGACCACCCGGTTGCCGTCTCCTGTGTGCAGGAACTCGACGGCACCGCGGTAGTGGGTGATCGAGCCGTCGGGCTCGCACACACCCAGCACGTTCGCGGCGCCCGCCGATGACTGGTTCACCGAAGTCGTGAACCGGATCGGTCCGGCGACCGGGTCGGTGGTCAGCTTCGTCCACGGCGGTGCGTCCTGGCCTTCGAGTCGCTCCTCGGCGCGGTTCCAGTCGGCAGCGTCCCACGTGCCGTCGACCGGCAGACCGTCGGCAGATTGGAAGTCTTCCAACGCCTCCTGTGTCATGTTCCCGAAGATCCCGTCGATCGGGCCGGGAGAGAACCCGAAGTGCGAGAGCAACTGCTGCATCTGCGTGACGTCCTGCCCCGTGGCGCCGTTCGAGAGCGACACCTTGGGCACGACGAACGACGACGAGCCGACGCACCCGAAGCCCGACGTCGCGCCGTAGACCTCGAACTGGTCGTCGCTCACCTCGACCGCGTACATCGACGTGTACTTCGCGGTCGAGCCGT
>CAXAWD010000605.1:0-2199 GCA_963972325.1 uncultured Acidimicrobiaceae bacterium | reverse complement strand
CGCGATCGTGGCGCTGGCGCCGGTCGGGCTCGACCCGCCACACCCCGAGGCCAGCAGCAGCGGCCCGACACCGAAGGCGGCGAAGACGACGGCGCGCGGCGAGAACTTCATGCGTTCCAGCGTAGGCGGTGCGGCAGGCGCAGCGGCAGCACCCGGCCGGTCACCCGACCGTCTCACATCAACGGGCGCTCGGTCGGAGCGATGGGCACGGGCAACTTGGTCTCGCCCATCAGGTACCGATCGGCACCCGCAGCAGCCGCCCGCCCCTCGGCGATCGCCCACACGATCAGGCTCTGGCCACGACCCATGTCGCCCGCCACGAACACACCGGGCACGTTGCTCATGTAGTCGGCCTTGCGCTTGACGTTGCCGCGCTCGTCGTACTCGACCCCGAGTTGCTCGAGCCACGTGCCCTGCTCGGGACCGACGAACCCGAGCGCGAGGAACACGTAGTCGGCCGGCAGTTCGCGGTCGGTGCCCTCCACCTTCTGGAAGCGACCCTCGACCATCTCGACCTCGTGGATCGACAGCGCCCTGACGTTGCCCTGGCCGTCGTCGAGGAACTCCGCTGTGTTGACGGCGTAGATCCGCTCGCCACCCTCGTCGTGCGCCGAGGTGACCTTGTACACGAACGCGAACTGCGGCCACGGGTTGGTGGCCGCCCGCTCGTCGGACGGTCGCGGCATGATCTCGAGCTGCGTGACCGACGCGGCGCCTTGGCGGTGCGCGGTGCCGAGACAGTCGGCGCCGGTGTCGCCGCCGCCGATGATCACGACGTGTTTGCCGTTGACGTCGATCGGCGACTGCTCCATGTCGCCGAGCTGCACCCGGTTGGCGAGCGGCAGGTACTCCATCGCCTGATGGATGTTGTTCAGCTCGCGACCGGGCACCGGCAGGTCACGCCACTTGGTCGCGCCGCACGCCAGCACGATCGCGTCGTACGACGCGTAGAGCACGTTGATGTCGACGTTGTCGCCGACGACCGCGTTGGTGCGGAACTCGGTGCCCTCGGCCGACATCTGCTCGAGACGACGGTCGATGTGGCGCTTCTCCATCTTGAACTCGGGGATGCCGTACCGCAGCAGGCCACCGATGCGGTCGGCCCGCTCGAGCACGACCACGTCGTGGCCCGCGCGGGTGAGTTGCTGGGCGGCGGCGAGCCCGGCCGGGCCCGAGCCGATGACCGCGACGCGCTTGCCGGTCTTGACCGACGGCACCTGCGGGACGACCCAGCCCTCGTCGAACGCCTTGTCGATGATCTCGACCTCGACCTGCTTGATCGTCACCGGCGGCTGGTTGATGCCGAGCACACACGCCGACTCGCACGGTGCCGGGCACAGCCGACCCGTGAACTCGGGGAAGTTGTTGGTGGCGTGGAGCCGGTCGATCGCTTCGCGCCAATGGTCGCGGTACACGAGGTCGTTCCAGTCGGGGATCAGGTTGCCGAGCGGACAGCCGTTGTTGCAGAACGGGATGCCGCAGTCCATGCAGCGCCCGGCCTGCGTCCGCAGCTTGTCCTCGGGGAAGTCTTCGTAGACCTCCTTCCAGTCCTTCAACCGCACCGGCACGGGCCGGTACTGCGGCAGCTCGCGCTCCCACTTCAGAAAGCCGGTTGTCTCACCCATCTCAGACCCTCGCAGATTCCATGATTCGTGTGGTCGTCTCGTCCTCGCTCAGCCCGGCCGCCTCGGCCTCGGCCATCACCCTCAGCACCCGCTGGTAGTCGGTCGGCATCACCTTGCGGAACTTGCTGACCTCGACGTTCCAGGCCTTCAGCATCCGTTCGGCGACGGCCGAACCGGTGTGTTCGAGGTGTTTGCCGAGCGTCTCCCGGAGGAACTCGCGGTCGGTCTCGTCGAGCTGTTCGATCTCGACCATCTCGTAGTTGACCTTGCGGTCGAAGTCGTTGTTGCGGTCGTACACGTAGGCGATGCCACCCGACATGCCGGCACCGAAGTTGCGGCCCGTCGGTCCGAGCACGACGACACGACCGCCGGTCATGTACTCGCACCCGTGATCGCCGACGCCTTCGACGACGGCGGTGGCACCCGAGTTGCGGACGCAGAAGCGCTCGCCCACGATGCCCCGCAGGTAGATCTCGCCGCCGGTGGCGCCGTAGCCGATCACGTTGCCGGCGATCACCTGATCTTCGGCGACGAACGTCGACGTCTCGGGCGGACGCACGATCCGCTTGCCGCC
>CAXAWD010000604.1:0-2206 GCA_963972325.1 uncultured Acidimicrobiaceae bacterium | reverse complement strand
TCGAACGAGAACTCGTTGGAGTAGTCGCCGGGTCGTGCCGACGTTCGAGATCATCGCGTCGGTCGCTGCCTCCGATGCCGGTGGGGACGGCGACTACTCCAACGAGTTCTCGTTCGAGAAGTTCGAACCACACCTCGACGCCGCCGCGGCGAACGGCATGCACGTCGTGTTCGACCTCCAGAGCGGGCGCAGCCGGTTCCCCGACCAGGCCCGCGAGTACGAGGCGCTGTGGCTGCAGCCCCACGCCAGCATCGCCCTCGACCCCGAGTGGCGGGTCGGCCCCGACCAGCAACCCGGCGGCGGCCGGATCGGCACCGTCGACGCCGGCGAGGTCAACGAGACGATCGACTACATCGACGGGCTCATCACGGCCAACGGGCTCCCGCCGAAGATGTGCATCGTCCACCAGTTCGCCGAGACGATGATCACGAACAAGCAGCAGATTCGGGGCACCGACAACGTGCAGGTGCTGATCCAGATGGACGGCTTCGGCACCCTCGATCTCAAGCGCGGCACCTGGGGGCGGGTCGTGTCGACACTGCCGGAGGGCGCGTTCACCGGCTGGAAGAACTTCTACGACGAGGACCGGCCGACACCGACCCCCGCCGAGACGATGGCGAACGAACCACAACCGAGGTTCGTCAGCTACCAGTAGCGGCGGGCACCGTCCGTAGACGTCGAGCACGAAGGCGGGTGACGAGCAGGCACGGCGCGGCGAACCAGAAGGTGACCGGTAGGCGGCTCAGTGTGGTCCACGTGGCGTCGGCACCCACCCGACGAGCCCGGAGACCATCGGATCCGGGGCGGTCGAGCAGTACGACCCCGTCGTCGTGCTCATCGCCGTGCTCCACCTCGAACCGACCGAACCAGTCGAGACGCCGCACGACCCACCCCAGGGCGTGGCCCGGCGGGACCACGAGCACACGGTCGCGCGCCTTCGGCGTGACCCAGATCACCAGCGCTGCCAGCGCCGCCCACGAGAACACCTGCACCCGGGCCCCGATCTGGATCGACACGTGGAACGGGATCGCGATCCAGATCGCCGCCAGCCGCGTACGGCGGTTCAGGAACCCGAGCGCGATCACGAACTCGGTCAGCACCGCCACCTTCGAGAACCACCACTGGAACGTGCCGTCGGCGAGCAGGTCCATCAACCAGACAGGAGCGCCCTCGCCGATCGCGACGGAGCGTTGGTCGATCGCCCGACGCTGGAGCATGAGCCCACCCCACCAGTCGGGGCCGGTATTTTGCAAGAGGGCGGAGGAGCAGAAGGCGCCGACCACCCCTAGCAACACGAGCCACACCGGCCACAGCGGTGCTCGCTGCTCGACCGGCGCCTCCGGATGGCGGCGTCGACGGATCCACGCGTCGACCGAGTAGCGCCCACCGACCGGCACGATCGCCACCGTGGCCAGCAGGATCAGCAGGAACGCCCGGTTGTGGGCGAAGTGTGTCTTCGACAGGAAGAGGTTGTAGCCGACGAACAGCGCCGAGTAGGCGGTGGCGATACGGGTCAACAGGCCGATCGACATCGCCACCGCCGCCACGCCCGCGGCGATCAGCATCCACACGTACAGCGTGCGACCCGCCTCGGGATACCAGTCGGCGTACGGCAGGTAGAAACGGTCGGAGTACACGACACCGTCGGCGGCGAGCCGGAACGTGTCCTCCAGGTGCAGCAACACGATCGGGCCGAGCAGGATCCGCAGCACGCTCAGCGCGCGGATGTCGCCGACGCCGTCGATCTGCCGGTTCCACGCGCGCAGACGATCGCCGACCGCTGCAGTCAGGCCGGTCACGGCGCCACGACGTCCGTGCGATCGACCGACCGGAACGTGCGCACGTACGGCCCGCGGCCGTTGTCGGTGTAGGTCACCTCGGCCTCGAGGTAGGCGGTGGTCGTGTCGTCGGGCGTGTGCTCGGCCACCCAGTCGAGCGCACCCTGGAAGTACCCGAACTGGTTGCGGAGGCCCGAATCCGCGTGATGCATCCCGGCCGGGTACGTGAGGCCACGTCCCTGCACCAGCTCTGACCAGCGGTACTCCCACTCGTCGTCGATCGGCACTCGCGATCCGTCGGCCTGCACGCGCACGATCTCGGCACTCCACCGGCTCGACTCGGGGAACATCTGGAAGCCGAACGTCTTGTGATCGGAGTCGTACGCGACCACGATCATCGTGAGCTGCGCCACCACGACGACCGCGAT
>CAXAWD010000603.1:0-2240 GCA_963972325.1 uncultured Acidimicrobiaceae bacterium | reverse complement strand
CCGGCCGCCGGGCACGAGGGCATCGATCGCCTGGTCGAGGGCGTCGGGCAGTGCGTCGAGTTCTCCGTTGACCTCGATCCGGATCGCCTGGAACGTGCGCTTGGCGGGGTGGCCGCCGGTGCGTCGTGCGGGGGCGGGGATCGCGCCGGTGATCACCTCGGCGAGCCGGGTGGTCGATTCGATCGGTCGGGCGGCCACGATCGCGGCAGCGATGCGGCGGGCGAAGCGTTCGTCGCCGTACCGGTGGATGACGTTCGCGAGTTCGGCCTCGCCGTAGCCGTTGACGACGTCGTCGGCCGACCACGGTGCGTCGGCGTCCATACGCATGTCGAGCGGACCGTCGTGACGGTACGAGAAGCCGCGCTCCGGTCGATCGAGCTGGGGCGACGAGACCCCAAGGTCGAACAGCGCCCCGCTGAGTCCGTCGACACCGTTCGCGTCCATCGCCTCGCGCAACGCATCGAAACGGCACCGATGGGTCATCACCCGGTCGCCGAACGGCCCGAGGCGCCGGGTCGCGGCGTCGAGCGCGTCCTGGTCGCGGTCGAGACCGAGGATGCGCACGTCGTCGCGATCTTCGAGCAGCGCTTCGCTGTGACCGCCGCCGCCGAGCGTTGCGTCGAGGACGACACCGGGCGGCGTCGCGCCGAGCGCGTCGACGATCTCCTGGCGCATCACCGGCGCGTGGTCGAAGTCGCTCATGTGTCGTCCTCCTCGTCGGCCCAGACCCGCGAGGGCTCGACGACGGCGTCTTCACCGCGGATGGTGGCGTACCGGGACGGACGCCAGACCTCGAGCTTGCTGATGGCACCGGCGAGCATCGCCTGTGACCCGGGCTGGATGCCGGCGTGCTTGCGGCTCGCCTCGTCCAGCGTGATCCGGCCCTGTTTGTCGATGGCAGCGATCGACGAGTTCACACCGAAGTTGCGGAGGGCGGACTCGGGGCGGACGCCGTTGCGAACCTCTTCGAGCAGCGTGGCAGCGTCGGCTTCGAAGTTGGCGACGGTCGTGATGGCGACGAAACCGCCGGGGTCGGTGGTCACGTAGCAGCGGTCACCGAGGATGTCTCGAAAGGTCGACGGCAGAGCGAGACGGCCGTTGCCGTCAACACTGCGGTCGTATTCGCCGACGAACACGGTTCGTGCCAGACCTTCCGATGGTTCGAGCTCATGGACCTGCTGCCTCACCCGAGAGCCATGAGCACCTCCCGTGGCGGCAAGTATGACGCTCCGCGGTCACCAAAGTCAACCTAATCCCCCCAATTCTCCCCTATTTCACCCGTACTCGCTGGTCGACGGGCCTGGGCGGGTTCGCGTACGGGGTCCGGGCAGTTCGCGCGCTGCGCGCGAATTACACCGTCGTGATTCGTCCTGCGAGCGCGGCCGCGATGGCCGCGCCGTCGAGGTCGGGTTGCCATGCCTGCCCGCCGGGAGCTTCGCCGGGCAGGGTGCCACGGAGCACCGACCGGTACTCCCCCGCCGCCGAGGCGCCGTAGACCAGGCCCTGGATGCGAATGCCACGCCGGGTTCTGCGCTGACTCAACCCGACGAGCTTGTCCGGCCCGACCAGCACCTCGCCGGGGCCGACCCCGGCGAAGCACACGAGGTCGGACCAGACCGAACACTCCATTCCCCCGCGGTGCACGGTGAGCGGCTCGTCGACGATCGGCGCCAGCACGTCGCGCCAGCGGTCACCGATCCACACCATCGAGCCCCGCACGTCGTCGGGAGCGACACCGTGTGGCAGCACGACGTCGATCCACAGGATCGACGAGCGGCGCATGACGACCGCACCACCGCCCGAACGCCGGCGGACGACCGACAGGCCGGCACGGCGACAGGCCTCGGCGTCGACCACGTCGTCGCGCTGCCGAGAGCCGAGCACGATCGCATCGTCGGTCGGCCGGCACCACCACACGGCGGGCACGGCCGGCTCGTCGCCGGCGAACGGGTCGAGGCCGTGGAGTTCGGCGACGGTGCCGACCTGTTCGACGACACCGATGACACCGACCTTGCCGACCTTGCCGACGTCACTCGCCCTGCCCGCGTCGCTGCCCCTCTCGGTCACGGGATCACGCTAGCGACGGGTCAGCCGGCGAGCGCCAGGTACGGCTTCCACGCCTCGGGCACCCCGTTGATGCCCACGATCGACCAGGCCGACGAACGCGGCGCACGACACGGGCGCAGCAACCGCATGCCCGCCTCGGCCAGCGTGCGGTTGCGCTTGGTCGAGTTACAGGC
>CAXAWD010000602.1:0-2242 GCA_963972325.1 uncultured Acidimicrobiaceae bacterium | reverse complement strand
AAGTCGGGGGTGCTCGACGAGTGGTGCGAGCGCGAGGGCCGCGACCCGGCGGCGATCGAGCGCACGGTCGCCATCGGTCCGGACGACGTGGCCGACATCGGCCGTTACGTCGAGGTGGGGGCGACCCACGTGATCGTGATGGTCGGCAGCCCCTTCGACCTGAGCCCGCTCGAGTCGCTGATGGCCCAGCGCGACGAGATCAACGCCTGACCGTCGCGTGTCGCCCGACCGGTCAGGTCGGGTGCTGGTCAGGTCGGGCGATTGCGGTCGACGACGCCCTCGATGAGGGCATGGAGTTCGTCGGCGCGGTCGGGTTCGGCGGCGGCGATCATCTTCGACAGCAGCCGGGTCAACACGGCGAGTTCGTCGTCGTCGAGCGGGTCGATCACCAGGCGGCGGGCCTCGGCGACGTGCAGGGGTGCGGCCGCTTCGAGGGCGGCGAGCCCGTCGTCGGTCAGGCTCACCACGTTGTGGCGGCGGCCGGCGGCACCGGCGCACCGGGTGACCCGGCCGCGCTGCTCGAGCCGGGACACCGCGTGCGACAGTCGCGACAACGAACCGAAGGCGACCTGGGCGAGGTCGCTCATCGCCAGGGTGTGGCCGGGCTCCTCTGACAGCATCGCCAGGATCGAGTACTCGAACCGGTTCATGCCGGCGTCGCGTTTGAGCTGGGCCTCGACCGAGGTCGGCACGGTCTCGAGGAAGGCGGCGAGCGTGATCCACGCCCGGAGCTCGTCGGGGCCGAGCCAGGGCGTGTCGTCGAGATGGTCCGGTGAACTCGTCGTGTCGTCGATCACGCCACCAGCCTAGTTGTGAGTTGAACTGTCAAGTCATAGCCTTCCGACTTGAACAATCAACTCGACAACGGTGCCGGTCGTCTCCACGGCATCGGACTCGTCCGAAAGGGAGCCATCATGAACATCGTCCTCTGGATCATCGCCGCCGTGCTGGCGTTCGCGTTCATCGCTGCCGGCCTCATGAAGCTCGCCACGCCGCGCGAGCAGCTCGCCGCCAAGATGGCGTGGGCCACCGACTTCTCCGACGGGCAGGCCAAGGGCATCGGCGCCGTCGAGGTGCTCGGTGGTATCGGGGTCGTGCTCCCGGCACTGGTGGACATCGCCCCGGTGCTCGTGCCGATCGCCGCCGTCGGACTCGCCATCACGATGGCGATCGCCGCCGCCTTCCACGTCCGGCGTGGCGACACGCTCGCCGAGACCGTGCCGTCGATCGTGCTCGGCGTGCTCGCCGTCGTCGTCGCCATCGGCCGCTTCGGCCCCGAGCCGTTCTGATCGGGTCGCCATGTCTCGATTTCCCGTCTACGCGATCTCCCACGGCGGTGGTCCCTGGCCGTGGATCAAGGATCTGATGCCCGTCGACTGGGCGCCGCTCGAACGCTCGCTGCAGGCCATCCCGTCCGAGGTGGGTGAGAGGCCCAGGGCGGTGCTCGTCGTCAGCGGACACTGGGAGGAGTCGGCGTTCACCGTGCAGACCTCGGCGAAGCCGCCGATGCTGTACGACTACGGCGGCTTCCCCGACTTCACGTACCGCATCGAGTATCCGGCACCGGGTGCGCCCGACCTGGCCGAGCGCACGGTCGAGCTGCTGGCGGCCGCCGGGCTGCCGGTCGCCCGTGACGATCGTCGCGGGTTCGACCACGGTGTGTTCGCGCCCCTGTACGTGATGTATCCCGACGCCGACGTGCCGATCTTCCAGGTCTCGATGCAGCGCGGGTACGACCCGGCGGCCCATCTCGCGGCCGGCCGGGCCCTCGCCCCGCTGCGCGACGAGGGCGTGTTGATCGTCGGGAGCGGTCTGCCGACCTTCCACGACCTGTCGAAGTTCGGCCCGGGTTCGAGCGAGCCGTCGATCCGGTTCGACGACTGGCTGACCGAGACGATGGTCGAACACACCGGTGCCGAGCGCAGCGAGCGGCTGCTCCACTGGGCGTCGGCGCCGAGCGCGCGCCAGTGCCATCCGCGTGAAGACCACTTCGTCCCGCTGCTCGTGGCAGCCGGCGCTGCCGAGGACGACCCCGGCGTGCGCCAGTACCACGAGGACGGGTTCATGGGCGGCCACACCGCCTCGTCCGGCTACCGCCTGGCAGCGTGAACCGCCTCGTCGTCGGCGGTTGTGTTCGGCGATCGACGGGCGTATATTTGTAGACCTCCATCGCGGGGTGGAGCAGTCCGGTAGCTCGTCGGGCTCATAACCCGAAGGTCGCAGGTTCAAATCCTGCCCCCGC
>CAXAWD010000601.1:0-2259 GCA_963972325.1 uncultured Acidimicrobiaceae bacterium | reverse complement strand
CTCGAGGAGATCGGGCAGGACGAACTCCTCATGACCGGTGAGGAGCTGATCGACTTCGCGAAGCTCCGCGGGGTCGACGTCTCCCAGCTGGGCAACGCCGGCGGCTGGCCGGCGTTCGTCGAACTCGCGTCCACCGGTACCGACGCTCGCTCGAGGAGCTACCTCGACGAGGAGGCGCTCCGCGGGGTCGACCCGGAACGCCGGACGCGGCTGGCGGCGTTCGCGTTCGTGGGCGGAGGCGACGACGAGGTCGCCCGAGCCGTCACCGGCACGGCATTGGCCGAGCTGGTCAGCGATCTGCCGTTGGTTCGCTGGTCGGGCGAGTTCGCCCAGCTGCACGACCTGTGGCGCGACCTGCTCGTGCCCGACCTCTCCCCCGACGAACGTCGCCACGCAGCCATCGCGGCGGCCGCGGTCGCGCGCCGTCAGCGCGACATCGATCGAGCGATCGACCTCGCGGCGTCGGTCGACGACCGGGACGACATCGAGGCGAGCCTCCGACGGGCGGTCATCGACGGGATCGACGGCGGCCTCCGCTCGGAGCAACTCCTTCGGTGGCGCGTCCACCTCCCCACGACCGACGAGTCGCCGCTCGCCACGCTGCTCGACGGACTCCTCGCCCGGGAGCGCGACCCGACCTCCCCGGAAGCGTTCGCGCTGCTGCGGACGGCGGCGGAGCAATTCGCTGGGCACGACGAGCCCGACCTCGAACTGGTGGCACTCACCCAGCTCGGGTATCTGGCACGGATCGTCGGTGACGCCGCCATGATCGCGTCGGTGACCGAGAACTTCGAACGGCTCGCCGAACGCCACCCGCCGGCCCGCCCCTTCCTCGCGATCGGACAGGCGTGGACCGCGCTCACGACCGGCGAACCCGAGCGCCAACTCGCGGCGCTGACGGCGATCAGCGACGATGCGCTGCCCGCCGTGTGGCAGATCACTCGGCGGCACCTGATCGCGAACGCACTGTTCAACCTCGGTCGGGCAGCCGAGGGCCTCGACACCGTGCCGGACGACATCGACAGCTTGCCGGTCCCGATCCCCGGTGCGCTCGTGACCGAGTCGCAGTGTCAGTGGTACGCGGGCCACCCCGAGATCGCGGCGGCCGATCCGCCGCAGGGTTCGTCCGAACGTCACGGCGCACGCGATCGCTTCATCGCCGCCGGCTGGAAGGCGCTCATGTGCACCTACATGGGCGACGTCGAGACCGCCAGGGCGGCGACTGCCACAGCGAGCACGCACGCCGGCGAACATCCGGGGCCCATGGTGCAGGCCCAGTTGACCGGGCTGGAGATCCTGATGCTGGTCGCCGCCGGTGACGACGAGCCGGCTGCCGACCGGTTGCGTGCGATCCTCGACGTCGTGCCGCTCGGCGCGGGTCTCGCCGAGCACCTGTTCCGCCACCATTTCTGCTTCCTGTACGTGTTGGTCCCGGAGACCCGCGAGTTCTGGGACGGGGTCGTCATGCCGGGCACGCTGGCCCAGGTCCGACAGGTGATCCACGCGTTCGCCGCTGCGCGCGACGGCGACCTCGGCCCGGTCGGCACCGTCGACTGGCCCGAGCCGGGGTTGATCGCCGCTCATGTGCCGGTTCGTTGGGCGGTGGAGCTCGCGCTGTACGCGACCCGATCCGGACGTCAGGAGGGACGCCGACTCGCCACATGGTTGTGCGAACACTGGCAACGTCCGGCGCGGGCCGCGCTCGCGTCGTGGACCGACCACGACGTCGTCGGTGAGGCCGCGCGAGACGTGCTGGCGCACACGCCCACCCCACCGACCCAGACGGTTCGCATCAGGGTGCTCGGCCACCTCGACGTCGAGATCGACGGCCACCCGACCGAGGATCCGAACTGGCGTCGGGAGCGGGTGCAGGCGTTGCTGAGCTGGCTCGTACTCCACCCGGACACGAGCCGTGATCGGGCGGCGACCGCGCTCTGGCCCGACCTCGACGCCGCCCGCGGCGCGAAGAACCTCCGCACGACGCTCAACTACCTGCACGGCGTCGTCGAGCCGTCGCGGGGGTCGGGTGACGCGCCGTGGTTCGTGCGGAGTGCCGGACAGCGCCTGACGCTGCACTCGAGCGCCGATGTCGACCTCTGGAGGTTTCGGTCGCTGTTGGATCGGGCCGAACGCGCCGACCGCGACGGTCATCCCCTCGATGCGCTCCCGCTCCTGCTCGAAGCGTTCGAGGACTGGAACGGCGGGTTGGCGCCCGACCTCGACCACGAATGGTTGGAGCTCGAACGGATCCACGTCAGG
>CAXAWD010000600.1:0-2263 GCA_963972325.1 uncultured Acidimicrobiaceae bacterium | reverse complement strand
CGGAGCGATGATGGGTCGGCCTGCCACTTGCAGGCATCGGCACCAGCGATCGCGTGGGAGCGGACCTCACAGTCCCTCTTCACTGCATCGGAGAACCCGGGGTGGTCACGCCTCTCGAACTGACGTCAGGCGTTGACGCTCTCGACCTGTCCGCTCGCGGCGACGTCCCGGCCGCGCTGCTTGTCGACCTCGACGCCGCCAAGACCCAAGCCCTGCACGACCGCGACCCGCTCGACGCCGACCTCGGTGGCTACGACGTCGTGTGCTCGGTTCGGGCTGGGACGAGTACCGGCATTGCGTCGTCCACGAACTCGTCCATCGGCATCCGCCCCAGCGAGTCGCTGCTCTCGGTCCGCATCCGGCTCAGTGCGCGAGCCCTGCGATTGCTCGCCTGCTGCACTGCGCCGAGGAGATGAACCGCCTCGCAGCCAACTTCCCCGAGCTCCACGCGCGGTTCAGCCACGAGTGGTCCATGACGACCAGCGACCGGCCGGCGTCGCGCATGGGTCCCGCAATGACCGAGAAATCCGGACTTCGGTGTTGACCATCGAACATACGTTCGATATCATGGCTTCATGTCCACTCGGCTCACTCCGGCGCAGGCGCTCGACGCGCTGCTGCCGGCCGAGGTCGGGCTGCTCGACACCGCAGGGGCTGCGGCTGCGTTGAGCACGGTGAAGTCGGTCCGTGGGTTCCTCGACGCCTACGAGGCGCGGGTCACCAATCACATCCGAACCCTCCATGCGGAAGGCGAGTCGGCGCCGGCCGCCGATCTGCACACCCGCAACGGCGGCATCTCGTCGAGGGAAGCCAAGGCGAAGGAACGCCGAGCGGAAGCGCTGGATCAGGCACCGTCCCTCGCCGACAAGCTCGCCGAGGGAGAAGTCACGTCGGCGCACGCGGACGCCCTGGCCAACGCGACTTCTCGGCTCGACGACGAGACACGGCGCGACCTGTTCGACCGCGAGTCCGACCTGGCAACCGACGCCACACGCATGACGCCCGACGAGTTCGGCAAGAGCGTTCGCGATCTGATCCGTCGCCTCGAGCGAGATCAGGGCATCGAGCGTGACCGTCGGCAACGGAACGAGACCCGCCTCACCAAGACGATCGACCGGGAGGGCATGTACACCATCAACGCCCGCCTGCACCCCGAGTTGGGTCACGCGGTGTTCAACATGCTCGATGCCGAGACGGCCAAGCTCGTGAAGGCCGGCGGCGATCGATCCGTCGACCGTGCCGCCATCGCGGCCGAGGCGCTCGGCAACCTCGTCACCGGCGGGCACCAGGCAGTGCGCGCGCACCAGGCAGAACTCCGTGTCCACGTCGACGCCACCAGCCTGGTCGACGGCCCGCATGCCGACAGCGTGTGCGAGTTCGACGACGGCACGCCGGTTCCGCTGCCCTCCGTCCGTCGGATGATGTGCAACGGCACGATCGTGCCGATCGTCATCGACACCAACGGCGTGGTCCTCGACGCCGGTCGAGACCAGCGATTCGCCAACCGCCACCAGCGAAGAGCGCTGCGTGCCATGCACGCCACATGCGCCTTCCACGGCTGCGACGTGGCCTTCAACCGGTGTGAGATCCACCATCTCCACCCGTGGGAGCTCGGCGGGTCGAGCGATCTCGACCAACTCCTCCCCCTGTGTTCACGGCATCACCACGTGATCCACGAACCGGGCTGGGAACTCCACCTCGCGCCCGATCGCACACTCACCATCACACGAATGGGCGAGGTCTACGCCGAGGTGCCGTTGCGCCCGGAACGCAGTCGACCGCCGGCCGACCCGGCACCGCCTCCCGCCGGCAGTTCACCGCCTAGCCAACTGCCGCTCAGCGCATGAAGCCCCGACTCGCTCGGGCGCTTCGGCGCGCCATCACCGCGTTCCCTCCGGGGGAGGGTCGGTGCAATTGGAGGCAGTGGCGAACGGGCATCGAATGAGAGATCTCCGAACATCTGCTGCAATCGGGCCAACTGGTCCCACGGAAGCAGGTAGCCGGTGAACGACAGCAGCGGAGCTGAGCTCGAGCAGCATGACATCGATGTCCGTGTCGGGGCCGGCGATGCCCAGCCCTCCCCCGACGGGCGGCAGCGCAGAAGCCCACGGATACCGCAGCGGCGGCCGGCGGCAGACTCCACCGGCGCTCGACCGAGGAGCCGCGAGACCACCGACCGGCATCAGGCCCGAGTTCAGATTCGACACCAGGTGCGAACTCCGAACCGAGTCCAGGTTCGACACCACGTTCGACACCACGTTCG
>CAXAWD010000599.1:0-2263 GCA_963972325.1 uncultured Acidimicrobiaceae bacterium | reverse complement strand
ACATCGGGATCAAACGACACGCGTGCCTGATCATGCTGCACTCGGCCGTCGATGCGCTCCTCGCATATCGCGCCGAGACGGACGGCGACCCGGCCGACATGGTCGACCGCATCGAACGCATCGAGATCGGCGTCAGTGAGAGCGTCTTCAAGCGCACGTCGTGGCGGATGGAACCGCCGGGCACGTCGCTCGGTTCGCAGATGAATCTCCACTACGCGAGCGCCGTCGCCCTCCTCGACGGCGGGGTCTACGTCGAGCAGTTCTCGCCGGCGAGCCTCGCTCGCCCCGAGATCTGGGAACTGATGGAACGAATCGACGTCGTCCACTCCGACGAGATCGATCGGCTCGGCCGAGACCGACGCTTCGTCACGAACCTCGCGATCCACACCCGCGGCGGCAACGTCGACCATCTGGTCGGTACGCCACCTCAGGACCGCGCGTTCGAGAACGCCGATGTCGTCACGAAGTACCGTGGGCTCGTCGACGGCCTGATCACGTCCGAACGGCGAAACGCGATCGAGTCGTTCGTCCTGACCGCGGCAGGCGACCACGACGTCAACGATCTCGTCCAGCTGCTCGCCGCAGATGTCGAGCCGGCGTTCGCACATTCAGGGGAGGTCGAAGCATGAAGCCGTCGATGCGGTTCGAGGACGAGGTCGTGCTCGAGATGTCTCGTGCCCGAGCGTGGGAACTCATCAACGACCCGGACGTCGTCGTGACCTGTCTCCCCGGGGCCGAGGTTCTCGAGATCGCCGAGGACGGCACGATCAAGGGTGCGCTGACGTTGAGCCTCGGGCCGTCCCAGACACGATTCGCAGGCCGGGTGTCGCCGGTGTACGACGACGAGACGTACACGGTCGACATGACCGGGCAGGGCGCGGACGGCAAGGGCCGTACCCGGGCCTCGATCACCACGTCGGTGCGAATCGACGAACTCGCCGCCGACCAGTGCCGCCTGGCGATCGACTCGTCGATCGCCGTGAGCGGAGCGCTCGCCGCATTCGCAGCGGCCGGCGGTCAGGCGATCGCGAAGCGGATGATGCTCGACTTCTCCGAGAACCTCGGTCGCCTCGGAGCCTCGGTGGCATCGGCCGAAGAACACGTTGGTACCGACAGCGTCGATCTTGCTGCCGTCGCCAAGGCGGCACCCACCCGTCAACGCCTCAGCGTCGTCGGATTGCTGTGGCGCACCGTCCGCGACGGCATCGGCCGACTCTTCGATCGGCTTCGCCGAACACGCTCCGCCGATGGCACCGACTGACCCCCACACCGACCCAACCAGGAGAACCACATGAATGTTGCCGGCGTGATCGCACAGACCCTGGTCGACGAAGGGATCGACACCGTCTTCTCGCTGCTGGGCGAGGCCACGATGCACGTCGTGTCCGCCCTCGACGAACTCGGGGTGAAGGTGGTCGACTGCCGCCACGAGGGGGCGGCGATGGCGATGGCCGACGGCTACAGCCGGGCTACCGGCAAACCCGTACTGTGCGCCGTGACGACGGGTCCGGCGTTCGCCCACACGTTGGTGCCGTTGACGTCGGCGGGACGGACACGATCACAGGTGGTCGTGCTCACCGGCCTCCGCAACATGGATGACCTCAACGATCGCCAGCGGATGGACCATCAGGGCATCGCTCGGCTCGCCAACGTCGCATACCGACCGCTGACCGACCCCGACAACGTGGTCGACAGAACACGAGAGGTGATCGATCTCGCCCGGTACGAGGGACGCCCGGTCGTCTACGACGTACCCGAACAGGTCCAGGTGGTCTCGTACGACTGGGACCTGTTCGACCGCCCGCTTCCGGCGTGGCGCGTCCCGCAACGGATCCAGCCCGACCCCCGCGTCGTCGCCGACGCCGCGTCGATGATCAGCGGCGCCCAGCGCCCGGTCATCGTGGCCGGGCTCGGGGTCATCCAATCGGAAGCCCGCGACGAAGTCCTCGCACTCGCCGACGACATCGGTGCGCTGGTCGCCACGACGCTCGAGTCGAAGGGACTCTTCGACGGAGATCCGTACAACGCCGGGATCGCGGGTCTGTATTCGTCGGACCCCGTGATGCAGTGTTTCGCCGAAGCCGACGTCGTGATCTCGTTCGGCGCCAGCCTGAACGGATACACGCTCGCCAAGGGGTACGTGTTCCCGATCGCCGAGTTCGTGCAGGTCGACGTGCTCAGTCCCCGTCCGATGCGCAGCGGTCAGGACGCCGAGTGTTATGTGCAGGGCGACGCCAAGGCGGTCGCCGAGGCATTGCGCGAA
>CAXAWD010000598.1:0-2267 GCA_963972325.1 uncultured Acidimicrobiaceae bacterium | reverse complement strand
GCCGCTGAGCCGAGCGGGTTGACCGGCTCGGCTCAGCGGCGCTTCTTGCGCTTCGCCGGTCGCTTCTGCTGCGGCATCGTGCGCGACGACACCGGCACCGTCGGCCCCTTCTGGTAACGGTGCTCACGGAACCACAGGTTGCACGCCCACTTCTCGCCCTCCTCCACCGGCAGACCTCCGTGGAGTGAATGTGGGTGGCGTTCGCTCGACCCCGGCACGAGGTTGTGGAACAGGCACAGCCGACCCGGTACCGCATCGACCTCCACGTCGAGCTTCGGGAAGCCGGTGCCACCACCGGCCGGCACCTCGTTGAGGTACATGAGCGCGGTGACGAGCCGGTTGCCGCCCCGGGCGGTCTTCTCCTTGCCCTTCGGTGTCTCGATGTCCCAGGCATCGAAGTGCGACTTGTACTGCTGCGTCTCGCCGTAGTGCACGACCTGCAACGACTCGGCGTGCGTGGTCGGCAGCCCGACGAGATCGCCCACCCGTTTCACCAGGCCACGGATGATCGGGGTCTGGTTGTGCTTGACCCACCCGACGCTGCCGGTGCGTTTCTCGCTCGTTGCGTTCTTGCCCAGACGGCTCACCTTCGCGGCACTCATGTTCGGTGTGCCGAGCTCGATGATGTGCTCGCGCTCGACGTCGCTCACGAAGTCGTCGATGACCCAGACGAGCGGGTCGTCGGCGACCGGCGTGCCGAGTTCGTACTCCGACTTGAGCAGGATGACCATCGTTCCAGTGTCGCAGATTCTCCGGCGTCCCACCCGGCCGGCAGCGTCGCCGACGGTCGGCCACACCGAATCGTTGCAAACCCGGACGCGATGACAAACTCGCCGGATGGCAGACACGATCGACACCGGCACCGACGACCTGCTCGCACGGATCGAGGGCAACGTGGCCATCGTCACGTTCAACCGACCGGAGCGACGCAACGCGCTGACCGAGGGCGTCTACCGCGGGTTCGAGTCGGTGCTGCCGGAGCTGGCCGCCGACACCGATGTGCGGGTGCTGATGGTCACCGGCGCCGGTGGGGCCTTCTGCGCCGGCGGCGACGTGAAAGAGATGAACGAATCGCATCGACCCGGCGCCGACACCGGCTCGGTCCCCGGCGTGTTCGAAGATCGCGTGGTACACATCCGCCAGCGTCAGCGCTGGGTGTCGCTCGCACTGCACGAGTTCCCCAAGCCGGTGGTCGCCGCCCTGCCCGGGCCCGCGGCCGGCGCCGGGCTGTCGATCGCCCTCGCAGCCGACATCCGCCTCGCCGCCGAGCGGGCGATCCTGCTCACCGCCTTCGCCAACGTGGGTGCGTCCGGCGACTTCGGCGGATCGTGGTTCCTCACGCATCTCGTGGGGCCGGCGAAGGCCAAGGAGCTCTACTTCACCTCACCGCGGCTGTCGGCGCACCAGGCGGCCGACCTCGGCATCGTCAACCAGGTGCTACCCGACGAGGGGTTCGACGACGCGGCCCTGGCCTGGTGTGCCTCGCTCGCGGAGCAGGCTCCGATCGCCATGCGGCTGATGAAGGAGAACTTCAACCGCGCGCAGCAGCTCGATCTCGCCACTGCGCTCGATGCCGAAGGGGCGAACATGGTGCGGGCGATGAGCACCGCCGATCATCGTGAGGCTGCGGCCGCGTTCGTGGAGAAGCGGGCGCCGAAGTTCACCGGCCGGTGACGATGTCGAACCGGCAGTTGCAGATCGTCGTCGTGCCGACCTGATCGGCACGGTCGGTTCGGAGCACCACACCGCTGACGCCTTCGCCACGGTCGCCCGAGGCGACGAATCGGATTTCGCCGCCGTCGGGCAGGGCCACCGTGCCGTCGGCCGCGTCACAGCCGAGCACCTGTGCCCAGCGCTCCGACATCGCCGTCGGGTCGTCGGCCTCGATCTCGACGGCGAGCACCTCGTCGACCGTGTCGGAGCGGACGTGGTCGCGCCACACCGGCCCGGCCCAGGGCCACTCGCCCCATCGGTCAGTGCGGTCGATCGACAGGATCGCTCCCCCGACGTCGGCCGGATGCAGATGCAACCCGACGATGCCGTCGTCGACCGCCTCGAACACCACACGCACGCCGTGTTCGTCGAACCGCCGACGGAACGGCTCGAGGTCGTCGACTTCGAGGATCACCATGTAGCCGCTGTCGCCGCCACGCTTGTCGATGTGGCGGCCGGCGGTGGTGCCGGGCTGCGTCGGCGAGACGACCTCGAGGAACTGGTCGCCGATCGCGTAGAGCACGTTGTGGAGCCCGAACGTGGCGACGCCGGGG
>CAXAWD010000597.1:0-2267 GCA_963972325.1 uncultured Acidimicrobiaceae bacterium | reverse complement strand
GAACGGCTACTGTTCCGTCATGGCGTCGAAGGCAACCCAGCTCGAACACCTCAAGTCGGTCCCCATGTTCGCGGGGTGCTCCAAGCGAGAACTCCAGGCGATCCTCAAGGCCGGCGACGAGATCGTGATGACCGCCGGCACGCTGATCGTCGACCAGGGGCAGATGGGGCGCGAGGCGTTCGTGGTGCTCGAAGGCAGCGTCATCGTCCGCCGCAACGGCCGCAAAGTGACCACACTCGGCCCGGGAGCGGTCGTCGGCGAGCTCTCGTTGCTCGATCACGGCCCGCGCACCGCGAGCGTGATCTGCGAGACCGAGTGCACGCTCTTCGTGCTCGATCAACGCCACTTCCAACAGGTGATCGAGCAGAACCCGCAGATCGCGATGAAGCTGCTCGGCACCTTGGCCGGCCACATTCGCAATCTGGACCGCCAGTCGTTCGGCTGACTCCGACCGATCTGACGGTTGGGGCCTGGCACCAACCGTCACGCGACCTTCTGCCGAGGCGGTACCGGCGAGTAGCGTGTGGCGCGTCATGAGCGCGCACGACGACACCACCGCTGCACCCACCTCCGGGCAGGGCCGCATCAAGCCACATCAGCTGGCCCTCGGGCTCGGCATCGGCATCGCCGTCTTCACGGTGATCTCGGGGATCCTGCCGCAGATCACCGGGTGGCACAACGACAACGCGATCCACCGGACCGTGTTCGTCAACGTGCCCGATGCCCTGGTCGTGGCGTTCTACACGGTCATCCCGGTGATGCTCGTGTGGGGGTCGATCCAGTTCGCGAACCGCATGAAGAACTGGGAGCGGGGTGCGCCGGCCAAGCGCAAGACCACCGCGAAGAACGCCAAGAAGCGCGCCGGCGACTTCCGCGCCGGCGTCTATATGCAGACCCTGCTGCGCGATTCGGCCGCCGGTCTCATGCACTCGATGATCTACTTCGGGTTCCTGGTGCTGCTCGGCGTGACGACCGTGCTCGAGGTCGACCACCAGTTGCCCGAGGAACTCAAGTTCCTGCACGGCCGCACGTACCAGGCGTACTCGTTCGTCGGCGACCTCGCCGGCCTGGTGTTCACGGTCGGTGTGCTGTGGGCGATCGTGCGCCGCTACGTCCAGAAGCCGTACCGGATCCGCATCAAGTCCAAGCCCGAGCACGCCGTCATCCTCGGCACGTTCCTCGTGATCGGTGTCACCGGATTCACCTCGGAGATGTTCCGCATCGCGGTCGAGGGCACCCCGAGCTACGAGCGCTACAGCTTCATCGGATACCCACTGGCGCAAGCGGTCGACGGCATGTCGCTCGGTGCACTCGAAACCTGGCACCAGTGGTCGTGGGTGCTGCACGTCGTGTCGTTCATCGTGTTCCTGGCGATCCTGCCGGTCACGATGTTGCGCCACATGTTCACCTCGCCACTCAACATGTACCTGCGCGACAAGGACCGCCCCAAGGGCGCCATGAAGCCGATGCCGAATCTGATGGAGACCGAACTCGAGTCGTTCGGTGCGTCGGTGGTGGAGGACTTCACCTGGAAGCAACTGCTCGACACCGACGCCTGCACGATGTGCGGCCGCTGCACGAGTGTGTGCCCGGCCCACGCCACCGGCAAGCCGCTCGACCCGCGCGAGATCGTGCTGAAGACCGGCGAGGTCATGGCCGCCACCGGCAACCCGCAGGTCAGCCCACCGCTCGGCACCGACGCCGAGATCACGATCGGCGCCAACAGCCTGTTCGAGCGGATCACCCCCGAGGAGATCTGGGCGTGCACCAGCTGCAAGGCGTGCGACGAGATCTGCCCGGTCAATATCGAGATCCTCGACAAGATCCTCGACATGCGGCGCTACCTGTCGCTGATGGAGTCGAACTTCCCGACCGAGCTCGGCAACGCGTACCGGGCGATGGAGAACCAGGGCAACCCGTGGGGCATGAACCAGGGTGAGCGCGGCGACTGGGCCAACGACCTGGCCGAGGTGACCGTCGTCGACCCGGGCGAACCGTTCGAGGCCGAGTACCTGTACTGGGTCGGCTGCGCCGGTTCGTTCGACGACAAGAACAAGAAGGTCACCCAGGCGATGGCCAAGCTGCTCACCCGGGCCGGCATCGACGTGGCGATCCTCGGGCCGTCCGAGATGTGCACCGGCGACTCCGCTCGCCGTTCGGGCAACGAGTACCTGTTCCAGATGCTCGCCACACCCAACATCGAGATGCTCGACGGCATGGGCGTCAAGAAGATCATCACCCAGTGCCCGCACTGCTTCAACACCCTG
>CAXAWD010000596.1:0-2291 GCA_963972325.1 uncultured Acidimicrobiaceae bacterium | reverse complement strand
CGAACCCACGCCGCCCCGACCGGTTCGCCGTCGCGATCGACGGCGACGCGGCCGACGTCGCCCGGCTCGGTACCGAACCGTCGGTGGATCTCGACGAGACCGTCGGTGTCGACGATCGAGCGGTCGAACGGTGCTGCGTCGGGAGGCACGAAGAGCGCCTCGTAGAGCATCTCCGTCAGGAACGACTGATAGTCCCCGGTCGCCGGCCGCACCTCGACGTCGGGCTCGTACGTGGACGCCCACACCGCGTAGAGCGGGTCGCCGGGGAGATCGGGGTTGCGGAGCTGCACCGTGGCCGGCCCGAACCGTCCGACCGCCGCGAAGTACGAGGCGACGATCGCACACCGCTGCCGGTCGTCGGCGGCCAGCCAGGCACGGATCGCCTTGCTCGGAAAACACCGGTTGGAGAACGTCACGACGAACGTGCCACCCGGGCGCAACACCCGTGCCGCCTCGCCGAACACCTCGACCGGTCGGACGAGATAGTCGACCGAGACGCAGCACGTGACCGCATCGAACGTCGCGTCGTCGAACGGCAGCGTCGGATCGACGTTGAGGTCGTGCACGATCGTGTCGGTCGCCGCCGCATTGGCGGCGAGCTCGGCGGCATTCATCCCGAGCGCCACGAGCCGCTGCGGTGCCATCGGGAAGTGCGACACCCACGACGAGCAGAGATCGAGCACGTCGCCGGTGAGCCCGAGTTCTCGGTACAACTCGCCGACCGCGGCGATCGCCCCGTCGTCGAGATGGGTCACCAGACG
The DNA here is from genome assembly GCA_963972325.1 of uncultured Acidimicrobiaceae bacterium. Lineage (GTDB taxonomy): Bacteria > Actinomycetota > Acidimicrobiia > Acidimicrobiales > Ilumatobacteraceae > Ilumatobacter. The sequence goes on along the minus strand of CAXAWD010000596.1, from coordinate 1,530 downwards.
CTCGGGTTCGTAGAAGACCGAATCCGCGGTCTCGTCGGCCCGGTCGAAGAATCCGGGCGGGAACTCGGTCATGCTGCGACCGTACCGCCGACGCCGCCGAGCCGAACGGTCGACGCTCGGGTCAGTCGGCCCATGTGGTGACGAGCGCGCGAACGCCCGCCCGCAGGCGCCTGGCGAACTCGTCGTCGTCGGCCGGGTCGCCGATGTCGAGCCAGGTACAGATGCCCTCGTGCAGGTGGTCGACGACGACGGCAGCGCTCCAGCGACGGTACGTGGCGTCGGCGATGAACCGCTGGATGATCGAGTCGGCATACTCGGCGGCGACCAGCCGGAACATCTCGGCCTCGGCAGCGAATGCCGGCTCGTGACGGGCGTGACGCCACAGGAGGCGGAACGCATCGGGATGCTCGCGGGCGACGCGCAGCAACGTGACCGCGACCTCGGTCGGGCGGTCGTCGTCGAACTCCTCACGCAACCGTTCGGTGACCGAGTGCAGCACCGCCCGGTAGAGCGCTTCCTTGCCGTCGAAGATCCGGTACACGATCAGCCGGGTCACCCCGGCACGGGTGGCGACGGCCTCGACCGAGGTGCCGTCGTAGCCCCCCTCGAGGAACGCCGACGCAGCCGCCTCGATCAGCTGTGCGCGCCGCTCGGCCCGCGGCAGGCGCGCCGCGCCCGATGTGTCGGTCGAAGGTGTCGGGGTCGTCCGCATTGACCAATATGTATACACCGGTGTTTACTTGTTGTCGATGACGAACGACTTCAGCACCATGCGACTCGACGACCGACGGGCGATCGTCACCGGCGGCGCCAGCGGCATCGGCAAGGCGACGGCCATCAGACTCGCCGACCTCGGCGCCGATGTCGTGGTCACCGACATCGACGAGGCCGGCGGCGCATCCGTCGCCGAGCAGATCGGCGGCTCGTTCGCGATGCTCGACGTGGGCGACCCGACGGCGTGGGCCCGGGTCGTGTCGACCGCCGGCCCGTTCGACGTCGCGTTCCTCAATGCCGGTATCTCCACCAACCAGGGGTTGCCTCCCGTCGAGGGGTTGGCGGCCACGTCGCACACCGACGAGGCCTACCGGCGGATCATGTCGATCAACGTCGACGGCGTCGTCTTCGGGACCCGAGCCGTGCTGCCCGGCATGATCGAGCGTGGGGCCGGCGACATCGTCGCCACCGCGTCGGTGGCCGGCCTCGTGCCCGTCGGCATGGACCCGGTGTACGCCCTCACCAAACACGCCGTCGTCGGATACGTGCGTTCGGTCGCGGCGTCGTTCGACGCGCCCGACACGCCCGACGTGTGCGTCAGCGCCATCTGCCCGGGCTTCACCGACACCAACATCCTCGGCCCCGGCGCTCGCGAGATGATCGGCTCGTTCGGTCTCGACATCATGCCGACGGACCGCATCGCCGAAGTGGTCACGCGTTCGCTCCACGAGCGGGTCTCGGGCGCCCAGTGGGTCGTCTGGCCGGGCGTCGAACCCGGCACCTACGAATGGAACCCCGCCGTGAACGTTCCGGAAG
>CAXAWD010000595.1:0-2291 GCA_963972325.1 uncultured Acidimicrobiaceae bacterium | reverse complement strand
CCTACGAGAACACGGTCTTCTTCCAGTTCTACGCGAACGTGCGCGGCGATGCGGCCACGATCGACCTGCTGCGGAACGTGTCGGCAGCCGGCGCCACCCTCGACGCCATCGCGTCGACGCCGGGCATGGAGCAGCTCTGGCGCGACTTCGTCGTGGCGGGCGTTGCGGATGCGATCTTCGACACGGGCGGTGGCACGGTCGGCGCGTTCGAGCGGTTCAAGTCGATGATCCTCGTCGACCGTGTTCAGTCGGTCCCGCTCGCCACGTCGCCGATGCAGGCACCGCGCTATCCCGTGAGGTACGTCAAGGGCAAGCTGTACGAACAGTCGACCGACGACTCTTCGCACCTCGCGGTGGCCTGGGCCAACGAGATGCGCGACCTCGGGGCGTGGACCGAGATGCCGGTCGAGGTCCGACCGACCTGCGAGCGGAACCGCACGTACATCGCCGTGCCGTTCACGGTCGATGAAGCCCGCACACCGACGCCCAACGTCGGCGCCGCCGAGCAGGCCGTGTGCGACCCCTGTCTGCTCGGCACCTGGGGTCTCCAACTCGGTACGTTCGCCGACTACATCAAGAACGTGGTCGAGTCCGGGGGCGAGAGTGTCGACGGGTTGAGTATCGAGATGGACGGGGACTACGTCTTCGTGTTCGAGGCCGACGGCGCACTGAGCGCCGAGAAGAACTTCACCATGCGGTTCGCCCTCGACAACGTGGGCGCCGGCCCACCGACCAGTCTCACCGGATCGGAGAGCGGCCGCTACGACGCCGACGGCGGCAAGCTCGCCGTCACCGGATGGCAGGCCACCACGACCGCGGCCATCGGCGGGTACTCGGCGTCGGTGCTCAGCGACGAGCAGGGTGCGCCGACCGGGTACACGTGTGAGGACGGCGTGCTCACCCTGACCACGCTGCCGTACGGGCCACTCGTGTTCGACCTGCTCGACGGACCGCCGGAGCCCCCGCCGATCATCATCGACACCGGCCTCTGAGACGCCGGCCGGCTCAGACCAGACTGGCCGCAGCGAGGGCCTCGGGCAGGGTGCCGACCCGGATCATCCGGATCGCGTCGCCCTCGGGCGCCGGCGAGTTCTTGGGTGCGATCACGCGGGTGAATCCGAGCCGGGCGGCCTCGCTGAGACGTCGCGGGGTGTGCGCGACCTGACGGAGCTCGCCGCCGAGCCCGACCTCGCCGAACGCGACCATGTCGGACGGGATCGGCCGGTCGACGATGGCGCTGGCGATCGCCAGGCACACCGCCAGATCGAGGCCCGGTTCGACCAGTCGCACGCCGCCCACCGTGGACGCGTACACGTCTTGCTGTTGCACCGCGACACGGGCCCGCTGCTGCAGCACGGCCAGCAGCAGCGCCAACCGGTTGCTGTCGATGCCGAGTGCCGTGCGGCGCGCCGGCACGTTGGGCGGCGCCGGGGTGGTGAGCGCCTGTACCTCGACCACGATCGGACGGTGCCCCTCCATCGTGGGCGCGATCGCCGACCCGGGAACGCCGGTGCGTCGGTCGCCGAGGAACAGTTGACTCGGATCGGGTACGCCGACCAACCCGACGCCGGCCATCTCGAACAGACCGAGCTCGCTGGTGGGCCCGAAGCGGTGCTTGGTGGCCCGCAGCAACCGCAGCGCGTGGTGACGCTCGCCCTCGAACGACAGCACCGTGTCGACGATGTGTTCGAGCACTCGCGGCCCGGCGAGCGACCCCTCCTTGGTGACGTGCCCGACGAGGATCACGGGGATGTTGCGCAGCTTGGCGATGTTGACCAGCTGCTGCGCGCAGCCGCGCACCTGCGTGACCGAGCCGGGCGCCGAGCCGATCGCCGGGTCGTGCACGGTCTGGATCGAGTCGATCACCACGAAGTCGGGCTTGACGTCGTCGATCGCCGCGATGATGTGGGGGAGCGCGGTCTCAGCGAACAACCACAGGTTCGGGCGCACCGCGTCGAGCCGCTCGGCCCGCAGGCGCACCTGCTGGGCGCTCTCTTCGGCGGTGACGTACAACGACTGACCCGTCCACCCGGCGAGGAGCTGGAGCAGGATCGTGCTCTTGCCGATGCCCGGCTCGCCGCCGAGCAACGTGACCGAACCCGGCACCAGGCCGCCGCCCAACACCCGGTCGAGTTCGCCGATCGCCGTGCTGCGGGGCGCGCTCGCCTCGGGATCGATGTCGGCGATCAGCATCGGGGTGGCGCTGGTGGGCGCCAGAGCCACCGAGTCGGACGGCAACGCGACCTCTTCGACCAGGGTGTTCCACTGCCCGCACGACGAGCACTGCCCCG
>CAXAWD010000594.1:0-2291 GCA_963972325.1 uncultured Acidimicrobiaceae bacterium | reverse complement strand
CGCACACGCCGCCGATGGCGCGGCCGGCCGAGCGTTCGGCGGCGATCCGGGCCGAGTCGAGCCGGTTCTGCTGGCCGGCTCCGATGCCGAACGCCTGGCGATCCTTTGCGTAGACGATCGCGTTGCTCGTCACCGCGGCGCACACGCCCCACGCGAACGTGAGGTCGTCCCACTGCGCATCGGTCGGCTGGGTCTCGGTGACGACGCGCCAGTCGGTGCGATCGAGCGAGACCGGGTCGGGCTGTTGGATCACGTAGCCACCGTCGAGCGGCTTGAGGTCGAACGGCCATTCGCTCGGCGCCTCGGCGGTGATCACCCGCATGTTCTTCTTGGCGAGGAGCGTCTCGAGGGCGTCGTCGTCGAACCCGGGGGCGACGACGACCTCGGTGAACACGGCCGACAACGGTTCGGCCATCGCCTGCGTGACCGTGCGGTTGACGGCGACGATGCCACCGAAGGCGCTGATCGGATCGCACGCGTTGGCCTTGACGTAGGCGTCGGCGATCGGGTCGGCCGGGTCGGTGCCGATCGCGACGCCGCACGGGTTGGCGTGCTTGACGACGACACACGCGGGTTCGTCGAAGCGGTGCACTAATCGCCACGCCGCCTCGGTGTCGTAGAGGTTGAGGTAGCTGAGCGCCTTGCCGCCGTGTTGGGCCATCGTGTCCCACCAACTGGTCGCGCCGGCGAAACGGTAGCGGGCGCCCTGCTGGTGCGGGTTCTCGCCGTACCGGAGGATCTCGGTGCGCTCGAGCGCCACGTGCAGCGTCCGTGGCAACGGCTCCGGCTCCGGTTCGCTCTGGTCGAACCAGGTGACGATCGCGGCGTCGTACGCGGCGGTGTGCGCGAACGCGTCGCGGGCCAGCCGTCGGCGGGTTGCGAGCGTGATCTCGCCGTGTTCACGGATGTCGGTGACGACCGTGTCGTAGTCGGTCGGGTCGACGACGATCGCGACGTGAGCGTGGTTCTTGGCCGCGGCCCGCACCATCGCCGGTCCGCCGATGTCGATCATCTCGACCGCCTCACCCGATCCGTGCGCGAACGTCTCGGTGTCGGAGCCGAACGGGTAGAGGTTGGCGACGACGAGCGAGATGGGGGCGATGCCGTACTCGGCCATGTCGGCCTGGTGCTCGGGCTTGGTCGGGTCGGCGAGGATGCCGCCGTGCACCTTCGGGTGCAGGGTGACGACACGGTGGTCGAGGATCGCCGGCACACCGGTCAGGTCGGCGACATCGGTGACCGGAATCCCTGCCGCCGCGACCGCCTTGGCGGTGCCGCCGCTGGACACGATGTCCCAGCCCGACTCGTGGAGCGACGTCGCCAATTCGGCGACGCCGGTCTTGTCGTACACGGAGAGCAATGCGGTCGGCACGTGATCGAACCGTAGCCACCGTCCTGTCGTCCGGTCGAGCGACCATACGAAATGTCAGCCGGACCACGTGCCCCCTGACTAGGGTTTTCATACCGATCAAGGAGGAAACATGCCCAAGAAGGTGTCCGTTGCCGATCTCGTGATGGGAATCGGAGGTCTCGTGACGTTCCTGTTCTCGTTCTTTGCGTTCTTCAAGAGCGGCCGGTTCAGCGCCTCCGCCTGGGACGGTGATGCCGGAGCGTTCGCGACGACCGTACCGGCGATCCTCGCGCTGGTCATGGTGGTGTGGATCGCCCTGCAGCTCGCCGGCGTCTCGCTGCCCGATCAGGTCCTGACCTACAACCACGCCCAGCTGAAGGGCACCTGGGGCATCGCTGCTCTGGGCATCATGCTGTCGTGGATCAGCGCCGACTTCGGCGGCGCCGACAAGGGCATCGGGTTCTGGTTCATGTTCCTCGGCTCCGCGGCCATGGCCGTCGGCGCCGTGATGGCGCTGCTCGGCAAGGGCACCGAAACCATCGACATCCCTGTCGGTGGCGGCAGCGACGACAACGCGTCGCCGACCCCGCCGCCTCCGCCCCCGAGCGCCTGACTCCCGGACGCGAGAACGCCCCGCGGCGATGCCGCGGGGCGTTCGACGTTTTCGGGTCGGGTCAGAGCGAGGCGACGATCTCCGCCATCAGCTCGCCGGCCTCGGTCGGGTTGAGGCCGACCTTCACTCCGGCGGCAGCGAGTGCGTCCATCTTGCCCTGGGCCGTGCCCTTGCCGCCGGAGACGATGGCGCCGGCATGGCCCATCTTCTTGCCGGCCGGAGCGGTGACACCGGCGATGTAGGCGCTCATCGGCTTGGAGACGTTGGCCTGGATGTACTCCGCGGCCTCCTCTTCGGCCGAGCCGCCGATCTCACCGATCATCATGA
>CAXAWD010000593.1:0-2302 GCA_963972325.1 uncultured Acidimicrobiaceae bacterium | reverse complement strand
GACGATGACGACGACGACTTCGACGTCCCGTCGTTCCTCAAGTAGCGGCCGCAGCGTCGCGATCGCGTGTTCCACGCGTCGTGACGGCGACTTCCACCTGACCAACCAGCCGAGCGACACGCTCGAGCGGACCCGTCGCGCGTTCATCGACCTGCCCTGGACCATGACCGACGAGTGCCACGGCGTCGACGTGGTTCGAGTGTCCACGCCGGGCGGGGGCGACCGAGCGCGCGGCGACATCGCGATCACGGCACTCGACGACGCCGTGCTCGGCTGCTGGGTGGGCGACTGCGCCCCGATCGTGCTCATCGGTGCCGACCGCGAGTTCGCAGTGGTTCACGCCGGCTGGCGCGGGCTCGCCGCCGGCGTGGTCGATGTCGCGATCGAGGCGTTCGGTGAGCCGGTCGTCGACGCCGTGCTCGGTCCGGTGATCGGCGCCTGCTGCTACGAGTTCGGCGACGACGACCTGCTCGCGGTCGCCGAAGGCACCCACGCCGAACCCGACGCGATCCGCAGCCGCACCGCGTCCGGCACGCCGGCGCTCGCGGTCGAAGCCGCGGTCCGGTCGGCCGTGACCGCCCACGATGTGCCGCTCACGGTGCTCGCCGGGTGCACCGGCTGCAGCTATGACGGGTTCTCCCACCGCGTTCGCCGAGATCCGCAGCGTCACGTGGTCGCGGCCTGGAGGCCGGCGGCATGAACGACGCAGCAACGGTCGCCGATCACCTCGCCGCCACACGGGCTCGTATCGAGGCCGCCGGCGGCGGGCCCGACGTCGCGATCCTGGCGGTCACGAAGGCGTTCGGACCCGAGGTGATCGACGTCGCCGTCGCAGCCGGGTGCACATCGGTCGGCGAGAACTACGCCCAGGAGCTCGTGTCCAAGCGCGAAGCGATCGGCGCCCACCCGGGGCTCGGCGTGCACTTCATCGGGCAACTGCAGACCAACAAGGTCCGCCAGCTCGCCGGGTTGGTCACCGTCTACGAGTCGGTCGACCGGGCCAAACTCGCTCGCGAGATCGCCAAGCGGGCACCGGGCGCGGCCGTCATGATCCAGGTCGACACGTCGGCGCTGACCGACGACGCTGCGGCCGGCAAGGGCGGTTGTCCGATCGCCGAACTCGACGAGTTGGTCGACGCGGTGACGGCGCTCGACCTCGATCTCCGAGGTCTGATGACCGTGGGCCCCACCGAGGGCGGCCCGGAGGCAGCTCGACCCGGGTTCGAGGCGGTGCGTTCCGCCGTCGACCGGTTGGGGCTCGCCGAGTGCTCGATGGGGATGTCCGGCGACCTCGAGGTCGCCGTCGAATGTGGCTCGACTCAGGTTCGCGTCGGCACCGCTCTGTTCGGTTCCCGACCTGTCCCCGTCAGGCGTGACCAGGAGCGATAGGCTCCGCGGCAAGGAGGAAGTCGGCAATGTCTTTCTGGAAGCGAACGATGGACTATCTGGGTCTGGGTCCTGACGACGCATACGACGATTACGACCTCGAAGAGGAGTATGAACCGGCACCTCGTGGCCGTCGACAGGACGCGGAAGCGCGCGCCCCGAGACACCGTGACGAGACCGGTGGAGAAGGTGTCGTGCGGACGTTGCCCAGCCGCCCCACGTTCCCCTCGCGCGACTTCGACCCGTCGCAGGCTCGTCGCGGCGGCGAACGTGACGACTCGGGTGTGCAGCCCCGGCCCAAGGCTGCCAACGGTCGCCCGGCGGCCGGCAACAGCGAGCCGGCCACGGTGAAGCCGCGTCGGTTCGACCAGGCCCAGGAGGTCGCCGACAAGTTCAAAGAGGGCAACCCGGTGATCATGAACCTCGAAGGGTCCGACCGTGAGGTCGCTCGACGTCTGATCGACTTCGCCAGTGGCCTCTGCTACGGCCTCGACGGTTCGATGGAGAAAGTCGCCAACGGCGTCTACCTCCTCAAGCCCGCCGTCGCCCGCACGCAGCGGTACGACGAGTACGACGACTGAGTCCGACGATGGAGCTGTCACCCGCCCAGATCACGGAGACGTCGTTCCGCACGATCCGCAAGGGATACGACCCCGACGAGGTCGATGCTTTCCTCGCCGAGGTCGCGAAGTCGCTGGAGTCGGCCCGCCAACAGGCCACCGCCATGGAGGCTCGCGCACGCGCCGCCGTCGCCCGGCTGCAAGAGGTCACCGCGGCCGCGGCCGAGACGACCGTGGCCGAACCCGCACCGGCGCCCGAGCCCGAGCCGCCGGCGCCGGTCGAGCCGCCGACGGTCCAGATCCCGGTCGCCGAGGCCGAGACGATCTCCCGCACGCTGCTGCTCGCCCAGAAGACG
>CAXAWD010000592.1:0-2303 GCA_963972325.1 uncultured Acidimicrobiaceae bacterium | reverse complement strand
CCCCGCCGTGGCGACCGGCCCGGCGTGACACTCTCACATCCGCATCGCTGGGTCGACGACCAGGACGAACTCGAATCGATCGTCCTCGAACTACTCGAGCAGCCCCGCTATGCCATCGACACGGAGTTCCATCGGGAACGCACCTACTACCCGGCGCTGGCGCTGGTACAGATCGCCTGGCCCGGCCACCTCGTCCTCATCGACCCGCTCGCGCTCGACATCACCGCGCTGCGGCCGCTGTTCGAGTCGGACGTCGTCGCGGTGTTCCACGCGGCCCAACAAGACCTCGACGTGCTCACTCACGCCGTCGGCGCGGTCCCCGAACGATTCTTCGACACACAGATCGCCGGCGGGTTCGTCGGCTACGGCACGCCGTCGCTCGTGTCGATCCTCAATGGTGAGATCGGCGTCAACCCGCCGAAGGGCGACCGTCTCACCGACTGGCTCCGCCGACCGCTCACCGACGCACAGCGCGACTATGCGGCGCTCGACGTCGCCTACCTGCTCGAGGTGCAGGACAAGCTCACGGCCAAGCTCGAAGAACTCGGTCGGCTCGACTGGGTCACCCAGGCATGTCAAGAGCTGCGGGCCCGACCGGTCAGCGGCCAGCATCCCGACGACGCTTGGGCTCGCCTGAAGGACGTGCGCGGCCTGCGGCCGCGTCCACGGGCCGTCGCTCAGGCGGTTGCGGCATGGCGTGAGCGCACCGCGATGGAGCGCAACGTGCCCGTGCGCCAGGTGCTGCCCGACCTGGCGATCCTCGGCATCTCGCAGCGGCAGCCGAGCAACGAGAAGGAGTTGTCGCAGGCACGCGGCGTCGACGACCGGTTCAGCCGGGGCAAGGTCGCGGCGCAGCTGTTGGAGGCCGTTCAGGCCGGCAAGGCCGCCGAGCCGCCCGAGCCGCGCAACGGCACCGACGACCTCGAACGCGATCTGCGGCCGGCGGTCACCCTGATCTCGGCGTGGGTCAGTCAGGTCGCCAAGTCGGAGAAGATCGACACGTCGATGCTCGCCACCCGCGCCGATCTCGTGGCGTTCCTGTCCAACGACGAGTCTGCTCGCCTGAGGTTCGGGTGGCGGAACGAGATCCTCGGTGAGGGCATCGAGCGGTTGGTCACCGGCCGGGCGGCGCTGACGTTCGACCGAGGGACCGGCTTGCGGCTGGTCGACGTACCCGACGCCTGACGCCGCCGCTCAGCGGGTGGCGGCACGAACGACGCCGCGCACCTTGCGCCACAGCGCGTCGAACACCACGATCGGTTCCGACGCTCGGCTGCCGTAGGAGTGCACCGGGCGTCGCTCGCCGACCGCCTGGTTGAAAACGACCCGCTGCGGGATCGCCGGCGACCAGATCGCGCTGCGGCTGACGATCCGGGCGAGTTCCTCGGTCCGGCGCTCGGCTTCGCGCGACACGGCGGGGACGCGGTTGAGGACCACGCCGGCGAGTTCGAGGTCGGGGTTGGTGGAATCCCAGACGTCGTCGATCAGGTCGGCGACGCCGCCGATGCCGCGGAGGCCGAGCGCCGATGGTTCGACGACCAGGAGTGCATGACGCGACGCCGTGAGCGCGCTGCGAGTGAGGCTGCCCAGCGATGGCGGGCAGTCGATCAACACGGCCTCGTAGTCGCCCTCGACCCGTGACAACGCGGTGCGGAGCCGTTTCGACGGGCCGGCTTCGAGTTGTTGGAGGCTCGGTGAACTCGGGAGGACGTCGATGTGTTCCGACCACGCGGAGGGGCGGATGATGTCGTCGACCCGCCGCTTCTTGTTCTCGAGCACCTCGACCACGGTGGGAGCGTCGGGGTCGGGTTCGATGCCGAGCACCCACGACGTCGACGCCTGCGGGTCGAGGTCGACGACCAGCACCCGTCGATTCGCGGACGCCGCGGCCGATGCGAGGCCCAGCGTGACGGTGGTCTTGCCGACGCCACCCTTCTGGTTGAGGATCGCGAGCGTTCTCAGCATGGTGATCATCGTGCCACGCACGCCGACGGTCTGCATCGCCGACGATCCGATCGGCCAAGACCGCCGAACAGGCCCCTTGACCAGGTAGAGTGCAACTCACTGTCAACAATCTCTCGTATGTAGGAGCCCTGTCGTGAAGAAGGGTCGTCATCGCCGCTTCGAAGAAGCGCGAAAGCTCAAGCAATCAGGCCCTGGGGCCTTTGACCTCGGCTTCGGAGATCGCTCGCGGGGCGATTCCGACGACGAGGACGAGTACGCCGCGCTGGCCGAGAAGTACGGCGTCACGTTCGAAGACGACGACGACTCCGACGACTGAGCCGACGATCGTGCCCGACGGC
>CAXAWD010000591.1:0-2312 GCA_963972325.1 uncultured Acidimicrobiaceae bacterium | reverse complement strand
CCCACCACGACAGGAACCCCGCACCGAACGAGTCGCCGGCGCCGATCGTGTCGACGACCTCGACCGATCCGACCTCGACCAGCGTGTCGCCGGTGGCGGTGACGACCAGGACACCGTCGCCTCCTCGGGTGATCAGCAGCACCGACGGCCCGGTGGCGAGCAGCGCCCGCGCCGCCGTCGACGCGTCGACGCCCGGCGACAGGTAGTCGAGGTCCTCGTCGCTGACCTTCACCACGTCGGCACCGGCGACGACCCGGCCGACGCGGTCGACGTAGCGACTGCGGTCGGGAATCACCTTCGGGCGACAGTTGACGTCGATCATCACGAGCTGTTCGGGGCGACGGGCGCCGAGCGCGGCCTCGACCGCGTTCGCCATCGGCTCGAGCACGAGCGCCAGGCCACCGGTGAAGATGACCGCACCGTCGACCGCTGCGGGCTCGATCGCCGGCAGCGCCGGGGCCGAGGTGCCGTCGATGTAGAACCGGTACGTGGCAGCGCCGCGGTCGTCGAGCTCGGCCGCGGCGAGCGTGGTCGGTGCGTCGACGCGAACGAGCGACGACGTGTCGACGGTGTCGGCGGTGAGCTGCTCGGCGAGCATCGACCCGAACCGGTCGTCGGACACCGCACCGACGAAGCGCACGTCGGCTCCGAGCCGGCCGCAGGCCCGGGCGGTGTTGAACGGGGCACCACCGAGCTCGGCCGCGACCTCGCCGGTCGGCGTGATGACCAGATCGATCAGCGCTTCACCGATGACGGAGATCATGGGTGCATTGTGGCAGGGGCCGCCACCTGCGAGCGCAGCTCGTCGAGCACCAGCGCGACCGTGTCGCTGCGCACCGGCTTCCGATGCACGATCGAGATGGTGCGGTGCAGCCCACGGCCACCCGCCACAACGACCTGCCGAACGCCTGTGGGCGCGCTCGCGACGATGAGGTTCGGCACGAACGCGGGGCCGAGACCGTTCGCGACCAGGGTCATCGTCACGGCATAGTCGGTCGTCTCGAACGCCACGTCCGGCACGAACCCGGCGGCACGGGCCGCCCAGTCGAGCGCGACCTGGTTCTGGGCGTCGGGAGGGCCGGAGATCCAGCGCTCGCCTGCGAGTTCCGACAGGGTGACGCCGTCGACGGCCCAGTGCTCGGTCGGGACGAGCAGCACGAGGTCGTCGCGCAGCAGCGGCTCGACCGCCAACGACGGTGGCACGCTCATGTCGCTGCCGGAGTAGGCGTGGGTCACCATCACGTCGAGGCGACCTGCGACGACGTCGGCGAACCCGTCGGGCGGCTCGCGGTCGATCAGCACGAGTTCGAGCCCGGGCCGGGCCGTGAGCACCGAGGTGAGCACCGGCGGCAACAGGAACTGCGCCGCGGTCGAGAAGGCACCGATACGAACCGTCGACGGGGCCGAGGCGGCCAGCCGAACCTCGTGGGCGGCACCGTCGGCCAGGTCGAGCAACTGCTGCGCACGCTCGTCCAACACCCGTCCCGCCGGAGTGGGAACGACGCCACGGGCGTGGCGTGTGACCAGTTCGACCCCCAGTTCGCGTTCGAGCGCGACGACGTGTTGCGAGATGGCCGGACCGGTGTAGTTGAGTTCCTGCGCAGCGCCGTTGAACGAGCCCAGGCGCACCGTCGCCACGAAGGAGCGCAGATGATGCAGTTCCACGAGTGCAAACTACTGCTTGGCAGTTGCTTAGCTTTGATCACTGGCACTTTCGGCTCGCATCTCCGACAATGGGCCGGTGACCGATGCCGTGACGCCCGACGACGTCGACCGGGCCGCCGGGTTGATCGACCCCCACGTCCGCGCCACGCCGACCATCGAGGTACCCGGGCAGGAGATCGGGGTCGACGCAACGCTCGTCGTCAAGCTCGAGTACCTCCAGCACAGCGGCTCGTTCAAAGCCCGCGGCGCCACCCACTTCGTCGCCGCCCGACCGATCGCCGACGACGGCGTCGTCGCCGCGTCCGGCGGCAACCACGGTGCGGCCGTCGCGTGGGCGGCCCACCGATTCGGCCACGCTGCCCACATCTTCGTGCCGACCACCGCCACCCCGGCGAAGGTCGACCGCCTGCGCGCCTACGGCGCCACCGTGCACGAGGAGGGCGCCGTGTACGGCGAGGCGTTCGCCGCGAGTCGCCGCTATCTCGAGACGCACCGGGCGACCGCGATCCACGCCTACGACGACCCGGTCGTCGTCGCCGGCGCCGGCACCTGTGCTCGCGAACTCGACCGGGCAGCGCCCCGGCTCGACGCCGTGCTCCTCGCCTGCGGTGGCGGCGGACTCGCCGCGGGCACCGCGGCCTGGTACG
>CAXAWD010000590.1:0-2316 GCA_963972325.1 uncultured Acidimicrobiaceae bacterium | reverse complement strand
CTCCTCGGCCGGCACCCGGATGCCGGCGACCGTGACGCCGGCCCCGGTTTCGCGATGAAAATCGAGCATCTGGCGAGGGTCGAGCCGGTAGATGTGGTCGGCGCCGAACACGATCACGTGCTCGGGCCGCATGTCGTCGAGCAGGTTCATGTTCTGGAACAGGGCGTCGGCGGAGCCGGTGAACCACCTCGGCCCCTTGCGCATCTGGGCCGGCACCGTGGTGACGTAGTTGCCGAGCAACGTCGACAGCTGCCAGGTCAGCGAGATGTGCACGTCGAGGCTGTGGCTCTTGTACTGGGTGAGCACCACCACCTTGCGGAATCCGCCGTTGACCAGGTTGGAGATCGCGAAGTCGATCAGCCGGTACTTGCCACCGAACGGCACCGCCGGTTTCGCCCGGTCGAGCGTGAGCGGCATGAGCCGTTTCCCCTCTCCGCCCGCCAGGACGATGCTCAGGACACTGTCGTTCGATGCGGTGGACATGACTTCATCGTAGGCTGACCCGATGAGGAGCCTGGGGGCCGGCCGGTGACGAGACCGTTCGACGCGGATGACGCATGGCACTTGGCTGCCGGCACCCACACCCGACTCTGGGAAGTGATGGGCGCCCACCCGCACGACGGCACCACGACGTTCCGGGTCTGGGCGCCCAACGCGTCGGCCGTGTCGGTCGTGTCCGACCGCAATGGTTGGCAGCCCGGTGTCCACGCTCTGGACGCCGACACCTCGGGTGTGTGGCGCGGCACGTTCGACGCATACACGGTCGGTGACCTCTACAAGTTCTCGATCACGTCGGCCGACGGTGTGCACACGGTCGCCAAGTCCGATCCGTACGCACGTGCCGCCCAGATCGCGCCCGAGACGGCGTCGGTCATCGCGTCGCCGTCCCACGATTGGCAGGACGCCGACTGGATGGCGGGCCGCGGCGGCGCGAACCGTCACGACGCGCCGATCTCCACGTACGAGGTGCACCTGGGTTCGTGGCGGTACGAGCCGGGCGGGTACGAGGCGCTCGCCCGTCAACTGGCCGACTACTGCGTCGACATGGGCTTCACGCACGTCGAGCTCCTGCCGATCATGGAGCATCCGTTCTACGGGTCGTGGGGCTACCAGAGCACCGGTTACTTCGCGCCGACGGCCCGCTACGGCAGCCCCGAGCAGGTGATGGCGCTCGTCGACATCCTCCACCGGGCGGGCGTCGGCGTGATCCTCGACTGGGTCCCGTCGCACTTCCCGACCGATGAGGCGGCGCTCGGCTACTTCGACGGCACCCACCTCTACGAGCACGCCGACCCGAAGCAGGGCTTCCACCCCGACTGGAAGTCGTTCGTGTTCAACTACGGCCGCCCCGAGGTCAGGTCGTTCCTGCTGTCGTCGGCCCACTTCTGGCTCGACCAGTTCCACGTGGACGGCCTGCGCGTCGACGCGGTGGCCTCGATGCTCTACCTCGACTACTCCCGTGAGGACGGCGAGTGGATCCCCAACGAGCACGGGGGCAACGAGAACCTCGAAGCGGTCTCGTTCCTGCAAGATCTCAACCGCACGGTGTACGGCGCGTTTCCCGACGTGCTGATGGTCGCCGAGGAATCGACGGCGTGGCCCGGCGTCACCAACCCTGCCGACGCCGGTGGTCTCGGGTTCGGGTTCAAGTGGGACATGGGCTGGATGCACGACACGCTCGAGTACCTCGCCGAAGACCCGATCAACCGGCGGTGGCATCACGACCGGATCACGTTCCGTTCGGTGTACCAGGCATCGGAGAACTACGTGCTGCCGCTGTCCCACGACGAGGTCGTCCACGGCAAGGGCAGCCTCGTGGAGAAGATGCCGGGCGATCGCTGGCAGCGGTTCGCGAACCTTCGGTTGCTGCTCGGCTACCAGTGGACGGTGCCCGGCAAGAAGCTGCTGTTCATGGGCGGCGAGTTCGGCTCACCCGACGAATGGAACCACGAGGCCGAGCTGCCCTGGCCGGTGCTCGGCGACCCCGACCACGCCGGTGTGCAGGGCTGGGTCAGGCGTATGAACGAGCTCTACCGCGAGGTGCCGGCGCTGCATCGCGTCGACCGCGACCCGAGCGGGTTCCGATGGGTCGTCGACGACGATGCCGAACAGAGCGTGCTGGCGTTCCTGCGGGTGGCCGACCACGGTGACACGGCGCTCGTGGTGATGAACAACACGCCGACGCCGCGATACGGCTACCGCCTGGGTGCGTTCGGCGGCACCTGGCAACTGGTCGCCAACAGTGACGACGTCGGCTATGGCGGGTCGGGCATGCCCGGCCCCCGACGGCTCCGCCCCGGCCGCGGACCCACCCCC
>CAXAWD010000589.1:0-2324 GCA_963972325.1 uncultured Acidimicrobiaceae bacterium | reverse complement strand
CGAATAGATCGTATAACGATCTATTGGCGGCGAGTGGTCAGCGGCGACCGATGGTGAGTGGGCCGCGTCGGCGATGAACCGTCAGGTACGCCGCACCGTCCTTGCCGGCCCGGATCGTCCGACGCCGGCCGCGTGGGATCAGCGTCACGACACCGCGACGGATCGTGGTGGACCCGTCGTCGAGCGTCAAGACGGCGGTGCCGTCCCATCCGACGATGAGGACGTCGACCTCGTCGTTGACGTGCGACTCGATCACCGCCCCCGCGGTGAGGTGAACCAGGTTCGCGTCGAGGTCGCCGCCGTGGGGCAGGCTCCACACCGCCCCATCGGCGCTGCGGTCGATCGCGGCCGGATGATCGAGATCGATACCCGCCGGTGCGTCGAACCGCTCGTCGGTGTCGAGCTCCTCGAGAAAGTGTGCCCAGCAGGCGGACTCGCCGCCGAGATCGCTCATGAGGCGACGTGAGCGTCCAGTCGGCGCTCACCGGCGATGGCGGCGGGGAACAGAATGTTGTTCTCCTTGTGGACGTGGATGTGCGTGTCGGCGACGAGTTCGCCGAGGCCGTCGTACAGCGCCCGGTAGCTGGCGCACCCGTCGGCCGGTGTGGTGAAGGTGTCGGTCAGCAGGCTCAGTCGGGCCAGCAACTCACCGACGTTCTCGTGATCGTCGCGCAGGACCGTCACCGGGTTCTCGAGTTGGCCGTCGACCGTTCGTCCGGATCGCAGCGCGTTGTCGATCTCGCGGATGAACGGGAACACGATCTGCTCTTCGCGGGCGAGGTGCGGTTCGAGATCGAGGCGCAGTGCCTCGAACGTGTCGTGCACCTCGCTGAGCTCCGGGTGACGATCGCCATGAACCGCAAGAACGCGGTCGGCCAGCTCGGCGAGCCGCGGAAGCTCCCGGCGGAGGAGCGTGTGGTGTGTGCGCTCGATGTGGTCCGCGAGTTCGGACGGCGTGAGGTCGGTGACCGTGGCTTCCGTCGCGGTGACGTCGGGCGGTACGTCGACCGCGACCCGAAGTGCAGCGACGATCTCGTCGGATTCGGCGCCGACCTCATCGCAGGCCTCGGCGAGGGTGCGGTCGCCTCCGCAGCAGTAGTCGATCTGCCACCGCTCCAAGACCGGCGCCAGCTGTGGGTGCGCGGCGACGAGGTCGCCGAGTCGGTCGCTCCGTCGAATGGGGGTTGATGATGTCCCGTGTGTCATCTCGTGACTCCTGTGACGGCGACGCGGGCGAGGGGCGGCTCGATGCCCAGCCTGAACGGCGCCGAGGTCGGCGCGGGCTGCCTCGATCCGGCGGTCACGGTTGCAGTCTAGCAATAGGTCTACTAAGCAGTAGGAATAAATCACGACACCGGCGTGGCGAAGTAGCGTCGAGGAGGAGGTCCACTCGTGTCCACGTTCCTGCTGCCGGTCGAACCCGTCGTGTCGCTGAGCGACTACCTGGCTCGGCGCGACGGTGGTGCGGGCCTCGAGCGGGCTCGCCGACTCGGGCCCGAGGCCACGATCGACCTGATCACTGCGTCGGGATTGCGGGGGAGGGGTGGAGCCGGGTTCCCGACCGGACGCAAGTGGTCGGGCATCGCATCGCGCGACTCGACGACGGCGTACGTGGTCTGCAACGGGGCCGAGGGCGAACCCGGCACGTTCAAGGATCGTGCGCTGATGCGCGCGGACCCGTATCAACTCGTGGAGGGGTTGGTGATCGCGGCGCTGGCCATCGACGCGGCCGAAGCCTTCGTGTGCCTCAAGGCGAACTGTCCCCGAGAGATCGAACGTGTGACGGCAGCGATCGAGGAGTTCCAGGCGGCCGGGCTGTGCGGTGATTGCACCGTGACGGTGGTCGCCGGCCCCGACGAATACCTGTACGGCGAGGAGAAGGCGATGCTCGAGGTGATCGAGGGTCGCCCGCCCCTCCCGCGCTGGTTCGCCCCGTACGAGCACGGCCTCTTCGCATCCTCGCCGCAGCTGGGGTGGGAGGCGTCGGCCGGCCGAGGCGGATCCGGCCCGAACCCGACCCTCGTCAACAACGTCGAGACGCTCTCGAACGTGCCCCACATCCTTGCTCGCGGCGCCGACTGGTTCCGGTCGATGGGCACCGACGAGTCGCCGGGCACGATCGTGTCCACGGTGGTGGGCGACGTGGTCGCCCCCGATGTCGGCGAAGTCGAGATGGGTACGCCGCTTCGGGCCGTGATCGATGCGGTGGGGAGCGGTCTCGCTCCCGGTCGGTCGGTCAAGGCGGTGTTCTCCGGAGTGGCCAACCGGGTGATCGTCGAGCCGGACATCGACGTGCCGCTGACCTACGAGGGGTTCGCTGCCAT
>CAXAWD010000588.1:0-2326 GCA_963972325.1 uncultured Acidimicrobiaceae bacterium | reverse complement strand
CGCCACGGCACGTGGACGGGACCAGCGGGAGCAACGGAATGGCCGACGAAGCGGACGCCGGTACCGAGGTCGGCAGCGAGTTCGAGGCGTTCGATCGTCGACATCGACGAGGCGGTCGGGCTCATGACGACGACGCTAGTGGCCCACGCCGGGGAGCGCCGCGTTCAGCCGGCCGACCAGAAGCCCTCGTGCGGAACCGCCGCCTCGGCGGCCAGCACCGGTCCGACGACCTCGGTCGGGCGCGAGCCGGTCGTGAACACATCCCGACACGGCAGGTCGAGGCTCGGGACGTTCGGGTCGTCGCCGGCCATGTCGTTCAACGCCGACCCTGAGAGCCCGAACACGACACGCCCGACGCCGACCCAGAACACCGAGGCCGCACACATCGCACACGGCTCCGTGCTGGTGTACATCGTCGACGCCGCCAACAGTTCGGGCTCGAACCGACGGGACACGTCGGACATCAGGTTGCGTTCGGCGTGGCCGGTCCGGTCACCGGTGGTACCGACGGTGTTCGTCGCCTCGGCCAGCACCTCGCCGTCGGCTCCGACCAGCAACGCGCCGAACGGATGGTCGCCCCGCTCGCGAGCCTCGGTGGCGAGCCGGATCGAACGCCGTACGAAGTCGAGTTCGGGCTGGGGCAACGTCGTCATGCGGTCGAACCTATCCATCGGCCCCGGTTGGCCGCGACCGCACACGGCTGGCAGAGTCGCTCCATGAGCGAACTGACCACGACGGTGCGGGCGACGATCGTGCAGACGCCCGAGCCCGGTCGATTCGAGCGACTCGAACATCACGACGTCGTGGTCGATGCCGACGGCACGATCGTGTCGGTCTCCCCCGCCGGCGACGCGGTCGTTCCCGACGTGGTGCTCGACCGCGACCACGTGCTGCTGCCCGGCATGGTCGACACGCACCTGCACGCGCCGCAGTGGCCGCAACTGGGTGTCGGCCTCGACCTCCCGCTCGAACGCTGGCTGTTCGAGTACACGTTCCCGCTCGAGGCGCGCTTCGCCGACGTCGAGTACGCGCAACAGGTGTGGGCACAGATGGTGCCGTCGCTGCTGTCGCACGGCACCACCACCGCCGTGTACTACGGCTCGGTCCACGAGAACGCCACGACCGCGCTCGCCGAGGCGTGCATCCGCCACGGCCAGCGTGCGTTCGTCGGGCGGGTGGCGATGGACCACCCCGACGGCACGCCGGAGTGGTACCGCGACGCCGACGCCGCGAGCGCCGTCGCTGCCAGCGCCCGCTCGATCGACCACATCCGCCGCGTCGACGACGGCCGGGGGCTCGTCGAGCCGATCATCACGCCACGATTCATCCCGGCGTGCACCGACGCCGCACTCGCCGGCCTCGGTGAACTCGCTGCCGGCACCGGCGTGCGCGTGCAGACCCACTGCTCGGAGAGCGACTGGGAACACGGTCACGTGCTCGAACGCTGCGGCGTCACCGACGCCCACGAGCTCGACCGATTCGGGCTGATCCGCGATCACTCCGTGCTCGCCCACGCGACCCACCTGACCGACGACGACCGGTCGCTACTCGCGTCGACCGGAGCCGGCGTGTCGCACTGTCCGCTCTCGAACGCCTACTTCGCCAACCGCCCGTTCAGCGCTCGCGCCGCGCTCGATGCCGGTGTGCGGGTCGGGCTCGGCACCGATGTCGCCGGCGGCCCGTCACCGTCGCTGCTGTCGCAGTGCTCACACGCCGTCGTCGCGTCGCAGCAGCTCGCCGACGCCGGCGATCCCGGCGCGCGGATCGACGTGGCCACCGCGTTCTGGATGGCCACCCTGGGCGGCGCCGAACTCGTCGGCGCGAACGTCGGTCTGCTCGCTCCGGGACGTTCGTTCGACGCGATCGCCGTGCGCGTGCCCGACGTCGCCCGGCTGGCCGACGACCACGACGCCGCCGACGACGTGTTCGAGGAACGGATCATCCGCCTCGCCGGCCCACGGGACATCGCGACGGTGTGGGTGGCCGGCCGAGACGTCACCCCGCGCTGACCGACGCCGGGCCGGACTCGATCGGCCGGAGCCCTACTGGCTGCCGTCGAGACGCGAGGGCAGGTGGCCGTCGCGCTGACGTCGGATCTCGTCCTCGTCGCAGATCCGGCACATGAACTCGCGCTGCACGCCCTGGATCGACATCTGCGTGCCGCGCGACTTCTCGACCAGCACCTTCGGCATGGCCTCCATCTCGTAGCCGCCGCACTTCGGACACGACGGGCGCGGATCGCGCGTGAACGTGATGTCGCACCATTCGCAGTGCACGCCCTGGATCGACATCTGCGTGCCGCGCGACTTCTCGACCAGCACCTTCG
>CAXAWD010000587.1:0-2344 GCA_963972325.1 uncultured Acidimicrobiaceae bacterium | reverse complement strand
GGCGAAGATGAGCAGGATCCACGGCACGGCCGAGTCGGGCCGATGCCGTCGGACGCCGATCCCGATCGCGACCGGTGCGACCACCGACAGCACCAGCATGCCGACGTCGCCGATCAGGCCCGTGGCGTGCAGGAGCGCGACGGGCACCATCGTCCTCACGAAGAGCTTCCAGGTGAGTCGATGACGACGATCGAGCGTCGTCGTGACCACGTCCGGAGCAGCGGTGCGGCTCAACGCACTCAATGGGCGAGCCGATCGTGGTGCGTGATGTGGCGGAGGGCGGCGGCGGCGTGGTCGGCCTGGGACATGTGGCTGACATCGGCTTCAATAACATGAAAGGTGAGTGCAAGGTTTTGTCAAGTTTCACCCGATGTCGACATTCGTCACCGATTCGTCACGTGTCGCCACGTGTCGCCACGTGTCGTCACGTGTCGTCACCACCACTCGAGCAGATCCTCGACACTCACGATGCGCTCGAAGTCGGCGCCGACATGATCGTCGAACGGGTCGATCAGCACGGGATGGAGCCCGGCCGCCGACGCCGAGCGGATGTCCATCGTCACCGAGTCGCCCACGTATGCGATCCGGGACGGCTCGAACTCGTCGAAGTGCGGCAACGCGAAGTCGAAGATGCGCGGGTCGGGTTTGGCGACCCCGACGTCGTGGCTGTCGACGATGACCCGCATCGCCACGGCCGGGCCGTCTCCGGCCTGGCACACACCACCGCGCCGCAGCGCTTCGGCGATCTGCCCGCTGGCGTTGGAGACCACGCCCATCGGCACGGCCGCCTCCGCCAGCGCAGCGAGTGCACGCATCGTCTCGGGAATCGGCCAGCGCCACAGGAAGTGGGTTCGGGTGTGATCGAGCACCACGGCGGCGTGATCGACGTGGCCGGCATCGACCCCGACCGCCTCGACGTACGCCGTGTTGTACGAGCTCCAGTCGCCCTCCTGGCTCTCCTCCCGCGCCTTTTCGCGCATGCCGGCGTAGTGGGCCCGGCGGTGCCGTTCGATGTCCTCGGAGCCGCCGTACGGAGCCAGCAGTGGCACCAGCACCGTCGGATCGGGGAGCACCAGCACCCCACCGGCGTCGAACAGCACTGCGTCGAATCGTGTCATGGCTCCGAGTTCAGCACCCGAATGGCTCCTGCGGCGAATAGATTCACCCCATGGGGCTCTTCCACTGGATCTTCGGGAAGCACCCGCCGCGTCCGGTCGACCCCGAACGCACCGTCGAGGCCGCATGGCTGCCGATGTGGCAGGCCCAGATGGTCCTCCACGAGCTGCTCGAGCGCGACATCCCCGCCGTGGTCAGCGAAGACCACACGTCGCACCTGATCATGACCGCCCGTGAGCCGATGGCTCGGATCTTCGTGATGGAGCCGCTGCTGGCCAGAGCCGAGGCTGCGATCGAGGACATCACCGGGTACCCACCTGCGCACCAGAACGGTGGCCGTCACGGCTGAAGCGCTCAGAACGGGCTGAAGCGGAGCAGCTCGGGGGCGAACGGACAGTCGGGGCGCAGCGCCCCGGCCACGTCGTCCGAGAGGCCCTCGGCGCCCACGACGTGCGACACCAGCTCGAGCGGGAGGTCGTCGACGTCGAGATTCCACGAGTTGGCCTCGTCGATGACCAACCGGCCGATCGCGTCGACGTACTCGGAAGGCAAGAGGGTCCCCGCGCCGACGGCGAGCCAGACCGGCGTACCGACCGATCGCGCCACCGCGGCGACGACGTGCGAGCCGACCGGGGCGATGACCCGATGGGGACCGGCGGCCACCGCTTCGACGACGGCGACGTCGGCCCGATCAGCGGCCCGGGCCAACGACTCGGTGGGGACGGGTTCACAGGAGACCTCGAAGCGTTCGAGACGCTGCATGAACGCCGACGCCTCATGGCGGCTGTCGGCGCACAGCACATCGACGTCGCCACGCCGCATCAATGCTGCCCCGGCCACCTCCGGCCACCCGATCGTGAGCACGGTGGCGGCGTCGTCGAACGCCGCCGCGACCCGCCTCGACGCCTGATCGTCCTCGATCTCGTCGACGATGGCCCACGCCAACGTGGACGGGTCGTCCGACGTGAGCAACCGGGCGCACATCCACCACAGCGGCCCGACCGCCGGGTGCCGTTCGACGATGCGTCGACAGGCGATCACGAGGTTGGCGTGATCGGCCCGCAGCGACCCCAGCGCGGTCGCCGCCTCCCGCACGAGCGACGCGGAATCGGCGCCTTGGGCCCTGGCGAGATAGCGAAGATGCTCGATCGGATGCACGTCCGTACGGTACGCCAACACCCCATGGTTGGGGTACCCGGCTCTCGGGTCGCTACGATCGCACGCCGTG
>CAXAWD010000586.1:0-2349 GCA_963972325.1 uncultured Acidimicrobiaceae bacterium | reverse complement strand
TGCCGCGCGCGTCCGCTTCCCGGCACGGTGAGGCCCGGTCGACTCGACTCACCGGAGCCACCGTCCGTCGACGATCGCACCGTGTTCCCGGTGCATCACGTGGCCGCATGCTGCGTGATCGGCGCCGCACTGTGGGCCGGCGTGATCACGGTGGGCCGCGTCGCTCTCGACGTGCTCCTCCACCTCGGCTGACACCACCGCGCTCGCCCTCGCCTGACCCGGCGCATGGTCGAGGTGTCGCCGTCCGCGAGCCGGTTGCCCACGGAGCCGCCCGCCACCTACGGTCACACTCACCCGGGCCTGACCCGGCGATGAATGGGGTTCTCCATGACGACGTCAGTATCCGTTGGATCACGCCTGCGCACACGCTGGAGCGCCATCGGCGCAGCGGTCGCGATCACGCTCGGGGCGGGAGGAATCGGAATCGCCCAAGCCACGATCGACTCCGGTGACAGGCCGGCCACCGTGACCGTCGATGCCGAGCGCATCCTCGACACCCGGGCCGACCTCGGGCTCAGCGGCTCCTTCGTGAAGGACACGCCGCGCGATGTCCAGGTGACCGGCGCGGTCGAGGTGGCGACGAGCTCGGGTACCGCCACGAAGACCGTCGTCCCCGACGGCGCCACGGCGGTGCTCGTGAACGTGACCGTCGTCCTGCCGACGGATCAGGGCTTCTTGACGTTGCGGTCCGCCGATGCCGTCGGCGAGCCGTCGACCAGCACGGTGAACTTCCAAGCCGGTTCGGTCGAGCCGAACGCCGCGACGGTCGACCTCTCGGCCGACGGCAAGCTCCAGGTGTGGGTGTTCATGCCCTCGGCCACGGCCGAGGCCGACGTCCTGATCGACGTCGTCGGCTACACCATCGACCACAACCACGACGACCGCTACTACACCCAGGGTCAGGTCGACGCAGCCGTCGCGGCCGCCGTTGCCGGCAAGGTCGACAGCGCCGACGTCTACACCAAGGCCGAGGTGGATGCCCTCGTCGCCAGCAAGATCCTCTTCGCGACGATCAACAGCGACGGAACCCTTCGCGCCGGCTCGTCCGGACTCGTGTCGAGTGCCCGAAATGGTGTGGGGGACTACACCCTGACGTTCGACCGGAATCTGAGACAGTGCGCCGCAGCCACGGCAGACCTCGAGTTCTTGGGGAACCGGGACATCAGCGTCGAGGTCGGGAACGACAACTCATTGAGGGTCCTTGCGGCAGACTCGTCGGACGCTTACACCGACGCCCACTTCACCATCATCGTCGCGTGCTAGTGAGAACGTGATGGGGAGCGTGATGGCTCGGACGTGTCGAGCCATCACGCTGCCACGTTCCGTCAGATCGACCAGCCCGGCACCCTCCCGCCAGGTTCTGCGCGAGGCCGCCTCCGGCACTCGAGGGGAGCACAGCCCTCGACCACGTCGGCGGATGACACCTGGTCGTCGAATGCGCCCGGCAGAATGGGGGCATGATCCTCACCGAGATCGACCATGTCGCCATCGCCGTTCGTGACCTCGAGGCGGCGATCGAGTACTACGCCAAGGCGTTCGGTGCCGAGGTGCACCATCGTGAGATCGTCGAGAGCGACGGCGTCGAAGAGGCGCTCGTCAAGGTCGCCGACAGCTACATCCAGCTGACCGCGGCGACTCGCCCCGACTCCCCGATCGCCAAGTCGATCGAGAAGCGGGGCGAGGGTCTGCACCACGTCGGGTACCGCGTCGACGATTGTGCTGCCGCGTTGCAGGCGATGATCGACGCCGGTGCCACACCGATCGACCAGGCTCCCCGCCCGGGTTCGCGCGGCACGACGGTGGCGTTCGTGCACCCGAAGGGCAGCTTCGGCACCCTGATCGAACTCGTCCAGGAGTGACCCTCCCCGATCGTGTCGCGGTGCCGCGCTCCGCGACAGCGAGCTCGCGACACGCATGGCACGAGGTGCCACCGCCCGCGGAGCCAAGGCCCCGCCGAGCCATGTCGCGAAACCAGGGCTCCCGGCCCGAGAATCGCGACACAGCACACCGCGCCCGACGCCACCATCCGGCTGTGTCGCGAAACCGGGACTCCCGGCCCCAGAATCGCGACACACCACCGCACACACACGGCTACCCAGCCATGTCGCGAAACCGGGACTCCCGGCCCCAGAATCGCGACACACCTCCGCACACCCAGCGCAACCACCAGGCCATGTCGCGAACTTGGGACCCCCGGCCCCACCACCGCGACACACCCCCACCCAACACCTCCGACGCAACCATGTCGCGAACCTGGGACCCCCAGCCCCACCACCGCGACACAGCCCCACCCGACACCTCCGACGCAACCATGTCGCGAACCTGGGACCCCCAGCCCCACCACCGCGA
>CAXAWD010000585.1:0-2361 GCA_963972325.1 uncultured Acidimicrobiaceae bacterium | reverse complement strand
TACTTCATCCTCGCCGCCAACTCGTTCATGCAGAACCCGGTCGGGTACCGCAACAACCCGGAGACGGGTCGCGCCGAACTCACCGACTTCATGGCGGTGCTGACCAACAAGGTGCAGCTCGTGACGTTCCCGCACGTCATCGCCGCCGCCTGGATGAGCGGCGGTGCGTTCGTGCTCGGCATCGCGATCTGGCACGTGTGGCGCACGGCCACCCCGTCGGCCGACAAGCTCATGTACCGCCGGGTCGCCCGACTCGGCGCGGTGGCCGTGCTCGTCGGTGGCCTGGCCACCACGATCACCGGCGACATCCAGGGCAAGATCATGACCGAGGTGCAGCCGATGAAGATGGCTGCAGCCGAAGCGCTCTACCAGACCTCGCCGGAAGGTGAGGGCGCGTCGTTCTCGATCATCACGGTGGGCACCCCCGACGGGCAGGAGGAACGATGGGCGCTCACGGTGCCCGACCTGCTGTCGTTCCTCGCGACCGGCACGCTCGACGGCGAGGTCAAGGGCATCAACGACCTCGAGGCGGAGTACCAGTTGGCGTACTCCGACGACGCTCTGACCGTCGCCGAGAGCTACAAACCGGTCATCCCGATCACGTACTGGACGTTCCGTTGGATGATCAGCACCGGCATGTCCGCGGCGGGCATCGCACTGCTCGCACTCTGGTTGCTCCGGGGCGAACGTGAGCTCCGTCACCGGATGTGGCCGTGGCTCGCCGTCGGCGTGATCCTGCTGCCGATGGCAGCCAACTCGTTCGGTTGGATGTTCACCGAGATGGGTCGCCAACCCTGGCTCGTGTTCGGCGTGATGACCACCGCCACGGGGGTGAGCCCCGGCACGACCGCCTGGGAGGTGGGCCTGTCGTTGGCCACGTTCACGCTGCTCTACGGGGTGCTCGCCGTGATCGAGGTCAAACTCACACTCCGCTACGCCCGTGCCGGCGCCGAACCGGCGCCCGACCACTCGCTCGACCCATCCGAACGCAGTGACGACGAACCGTTCGTCTTCTCCTACTGAAGGGCGCTGACATGGAACTCACCACCATCTGGTTCATCCTGATCACCGTCCTCTGGACCGGCTACTTCGTGCTCGAGGGGTTCGACTTCGGGGTCGGCATGCTCTTCCCGGTCCTCGGTCGAGGTGAGGGCGGCCCCGACGACCCCGACGGGGAAACCCGTCGTCGGGTGATGCTGTCCACCATCGGCCCGGTCTGGGACGGCAACGAGGTGTGGCTGCTCACCGCCGGCGGTGCCACGTTCGCCGCGTTCCCCGAGTGGTACGCCACCCTGTTCTCCGGCTTCTACCTGCCGCTGCTGTTGATCCTCGTCGCCCTGATCGTGCGCGCCCTGGCGTTCGACTATCGCGGCAAGGTCGACGACCCGGTCTGGCGCAGCCGATGGGACATGGCGATCATCTTCGGTTCCTACCTGCCCGCCGTGCTGTGGGGTGTGGCGTTCACCAACATCGTGCGCGGCGTGCCGATCGACGCCGACCAGGAGTACACCGGGTCGCTGTTCACGTTGCTGAACCCGGCGGCCCTGCTCGGTGGGCTCGCCACCGCCTCGCTGTTCATGGCGTACGGAGCCATGTTCATCGCGCTCAAGACCGACGGACCGATCCGTCACGAGGCCCGCCGGCTCGGTGTGCGCGTCGGTGTCGTGGCCGCGGTGCTCGTCGCCACCTGGCTGGTCGTCGTCCAGTCGAGCACCGGCTCGGCGGTGTCCTGGGCGCTGACCGGCGTCGCCGCCGTGCTACTGCTCGCGGCGCTCGGCATGGCACACCGGGGCAGCGAGGGGTGGGGCTTCTCGCTGGCGTTCGGGGCGATCGGCGTCGCCGTGATCTCGCTGTTCGTCGCGCTCTTCCCCGACGTGATGCCGAGCTCGACCGACCCGGCGTTCTCGCTGACGACCTCCAACGCCTCGTCGACCGACTACACGCTCAAGATCATGACGTGGGTCGCCGTGCTGCTGACCCCGGTCGTGCTGCTCTACCAGAGCTGGACCTACTGGATCTTCCGCAAGCGCGTGTCGGGTCACCACATCCCGACCGAGGTCGCGGTGGCCGCACGCCAATCGGCATCGGCGGGACGGTTCGGCAACGACGCCTGATGGGGCCTGTCGACCCGGTTCTGTCGAAGCGGGTTCCCGGTGCCCGGCGGGCGTTGGCCCGACTGGCCACCGTCGGGGTGCTGGCCGGGGTCGTCGCCCTCGTGCAGGCGCTCGGCGTCGCCTGGACGGTCACGGCGCTCGTCCGGCAGGAGTCGCTCGCCGCTCCACTCGGCCTGCTCGTCGCGACGATGGTCGCACGCGGCCTCCTGGCGGCAGCGGGCGAGGTCGTCGCCCGCCACGCGGGGCA
>CAXAWD010000584.1:0-2368 GCA_963972325.1 uncultured Acidimicrobiaceae bacterium | reverse complement strand
GGGCCTCTCGCTCGGCCCCGCCGACCTCGCCGCGAACCGCCGCATGAAGACCACCCGCGTCGGCGGCGGCCACCCCGACTACGTGGTCCGCGACGACGCGAACCCCGACGATCCCGATGCGCCCCGGGCCACCCACCAGCAGGATCTGTGGCACTACACGATCGCCCGCATGGTCGACGCCTGCGTCACCGCCGGCATCCTTCCCTTCTACGGCCCGTTCGGCGACATCGCCGACGGTGTCGCGTGCGAAGACCAGTTCCGCAACGCCTACCTGCTGGGCTGCGTCGGTGCGTGGTCACTGCACCCCAGCCAGATCGACATCGCCAAGCGGGTGTTCTCGCCGCGGCCGGCCGACGTCGCCCACGCCCAACGGGTGATCGAGGCGATGGGTGACGGCACCGGCGCGATCATGCTCGACGGCAAGATGGAGGACGACGCGTCGTGCAAACAGTGCATGGTGGTGGTCGCATTGGCGAAGGAACTCGCCGCCAACGACCCCGAGCTCGCCGAGGCCTACGGGTTCTGAGATGAGCTCCACGTCCGACCTCCGCCCCCGCCGCTCGGTGCTCTACATGCCCGCCGCCAACGAACGTGCCCTCGAGAAGGCCAAGGCGATCGCGGCCGACGCACTGATCTTCGACCTCGAAGACGCCGTGGCCCCCGATGCCAAGGAGCAGGCGCGGGCCAACGCCGTCGCAGCCGCCGGCTCGGGCGAGTACGGCCACCGTGAGGTCACGATCCGCTGCAACGGGCTCGACACCCCGTGGGGCGCCGACGACCTCGCCGCCGCGGCCACGTCGGGCGCCGCGGCGGTCGTGATCCCCAAGGTCGGGTCGCGCGACTACCTCGACCAGATCGCAGCGCAGCTCGATGCGGCCGGCGCGCCCGCCGAGCTCACGATCTGGGCGATGATCGAAACACCGAGCGCACTGCTCGACATCCGCTCGATCGCGCAGCACCCACGGGTCACCGTGCTGGTCATGGGCACCAACGACCTGATCAAGGAACTCCGCACGGTCGCGCTCCCCGACCGCTCCCCGCTGATCCCGCACCTCGCCACCGCGCTGGTCGGGGCCCGCGAGGCCGACAAGGTGATCCTCGACGGCGTCTACAACGACGTGCGAGACCCCGACGGTTTCCGGGCCGAGGCCGAGCAGGGCAAGGCACTCGGGTTCGACGGCAAGACGCTGATCCACCCGAGCCAGGTCGAGCCGACCAACGAGGTGTGGGCGCCGACCGACGACGAGGTCGACTTCTCACGACGCGTGATCGAGGCGTTCGAAGCCGCCGAGGCCGAGGGTCGCGGCGTGATCACGGTCGACGGCCGGATGATCGAGAACCTCCACGTCGACAACGCCCGCCGCGTGCTGGCCGTCGCCGACGCCATCGCCGCGCTCGGCTGACACCCGTCGGGTCCGCGACCCGTGTCGCGGTGCGCGTCGACCTACGGTGGAAACGTGAGCGACGACACCATCGACGACACCACCAACGACACCATCGACGACATCGACGAGATCACCGACGCCGAGCTCACGGCCCTCGCGCTGGCCGCCGACCCCGACACCGTCGTGCCCGACGATGCCGTCCCGTTCGCCGACACCGACGGTCCCTCCCCTGGCCTGCTCCCCGAGTGGTACATGCCGCCACCGGGTCACAGCCGATCGACGTCGCGCACGGTCGTGTTGGCGGGCGTGGCGATCGCGCTGTTCGTGATCAACGTGGGCGGTGTGTGCGTCACCTACGGCCTGCCCGACCCGGTCTGGAAGTAGCCCGCAACCGGCATCCGAAAAGCGATGCCCCCGCCCGCGCGATCGCTGTTACGTTTCGCGCATGTCGCGTCGTCTGCTGATCGCTTGGGCGTGTCTGATCGCGACCGTCGTCTCCGTGGGCGCGGCCCGACCGGCCACCGCGGCCGACGTGGCAGCCCAGACGTGCGCGTCGTTCTCGCCGGCCGCTGCGGTTCGATCGGAATCCCTCGCGAGCTTCGAAGCGGTCACGCCGCGCCGGCTCGTCGACACGCGTGACGGCACCGGTGGTGTCGCGCAGCCGGTCGGCGCCGGCTGCACACTCCGCATCGACGTCGACGTCGCCGCGGTGCCCGCCGACGCCGGCGCGGTCGCGCTGTCGGTCACCGCCCTCGGTTCACAGCCGGGGTTCCTGACCGTGTTCCCGTGTGCGTCGGGACTGCCCGACACGTCGAACATCAACACCCGCGCCGGTGGCTTCCCGACACCGAATCTCGTCGTGGCGATTCCCGACGCGAACCGTCGCGTCTGCATCTACAGCCTGTTCGAGGCCGACGTGATCGTCGACCTGACCGGATGGTGGACCGAGGACGGCGAACACCACCTGACCACGGTCGCGCCCG
>CAXAWD010000583.1:0-2372 GCA_963972325.1 uncultured Acidimicrobiaceae bacterium | reverse complement strand
CAGTTCATCGGCTTCATGTAGTACGTGCCGTTGTCCATCTCCATCGGCGGGTACATGCCGTCCTCGTACCACTGGAGGTGGCCGGAGGTCTCGAACAGCTTCGCGTTGGCGAGGTGCGGCGTGAACACGAACTCGTAACCGCCGTGCTCGTGACGCTCGCGGCTGTAGTCCTCCATGATCTTCCGGATGATGGCGCCCTTGGGATGCCAGACCGCCAGACCGCCGCCCAGTTCGGACGGGAAGCTCAGCAGGTCCATCTCGGTGGCGAGCTTGCGGTGATCGCGCTTGAGCGCCTCCTCCAACTGGTGGAGGTGCTCGGCGAGCGCCTGCTTCGACTCCCACGCCGTGCCGTAGATGCGCTGGAGCATCGGGCCCTTCTCGTTGCCGCGCCAATACGCGCCCGACACACGCTGCAGCTTGAAATGACCGAGCCGGCCCGTCGACGGCACGTGCGGGCCGACACACATGTCGACGAACTCGTCGGTGTTGCGGTAGGCGCTGATCATCCCATCGCCGCTGACCTCACCGGCGTCCTCGGCGTCGGCGTCGGCCGACTCGACCCGCTCGATGATCTCGACCTTGTACGGCTGGTCGGCGAAGAGCTCCTTCGCCTCGGCCATCGACATCTCGCTGCGGACGAACGGCTGGTTCGCCTTGACGATCTCGCGCATCTCCTTCTCGATCGCCTCGAGGTCGTCGTCGCTGAACGTCTTGCCGTCGGGCAGGTCGAAGTCGTAGTAGAAGCCGTTCTCGATCGCCGGGCCGATGGTGAACTTGGCCCCGGGAAACAGGCGCGTGACGGCCTGGGCGAGCACGTGCGCCGTGGAGTGGCGCAGTACATGACGCCCCTCGTCGGTGTCGTTCGTGATGATGCCGACGGTGCTGCCGTCGGGCAGTGGTGCCGTCAGATCGGTCTCGGTGCCGTCGACGGTGGCCGCGACCGCGGCCTTCTTGAGTCGATTGCCGATCGAGGCGGCCAGGTCGAGCGCCGTAGCGCCCTCCGGCAACTCTCGCTCGGATCCGTCCGGCAGGGAGATGGTGATGTTCGACATGACGTCGAAAAGTCTAGGCACCGCGCGCGACGGTCACGCCGGTTCGTTTCGACGCGGGACGAATCGGTACGTCAGCCGGCGGACACGAGCTCGCGTTCGGATACCGGCTCGTCGGCGACCGTGCCGACGCGACCCGGTTCGTGATCGGCCTCGTCGCGCTCGCCGGAGTACACGTCGTGGTACCTCTGCCCGGTCATCTCACGGATCTCGAACATGACTTCGTCCATCATCGACCGCCATGCCAGGTGCTCGGCCCCGCGGCCCGCGTACCGCTCGGGTCGGATCGGGCGACCGATCTCGATCCGACATGACTTTCGCAGCTTCGGCAGGTTGGAACCGATCGGCTGGATCTCGTCGGTGCCGGTGATCCCCACCGGGAAGATCGGGCATCCGATGCTCATCGAGAGACGGGCAGCACCGGTGCGGGCCTTGTAGAGATCGCCGTCACGGCTGCGCGTGCCCTCGGGATAGATGCCGAACAGTTCGCCACGTCGCAGCACCTCGGCCGCGGCGTCGAGCGCAGCCTGACTCTTGCTGCCGCCGGAGCGGTCGATCGGGATCATGCCGAGCGCCGGGAACACGTACTTGGTCTTCCAGTCGTCCATGTACTCGGCCTTGCCCACGAAGCTGATGTTGCGGGGCATCGTGAACATGAGCACGGCCGAATCGAGGAAGCTGATGTGGTTGGGGCACAGGATCGCGGGCCCGACGTCGGGAAGGCGCTCGTAGCCGACCCGCTCGATCTTCCATGCGAGGTCGGCCAGCGGACGCAGCACCGACCTGGTTCGAGCCTGCAGTTTGCTCGCCCCCGGACGGTCACCCATGACTGCACTGTAGAACACGCAGGTGGCAGGCCGCGGCCCGTGGAGTTGATTCTCCGTGAAGCTCCGGTGCGATCAGAGTTCGACGCCGAGCAGCGCGGCGGCGGCACGGGTGGACTCGCCACGGGCGGCCGCCGCATCGACCGCAGCGACGGCACCCGGCGAATCGAGGTCGTCGTCGAGACGCTCGCGCACCTCGTCGAGCACATCGCCGGCGGCAGCATCGGCCGCCGCGCGCCATGCATCGAGACGCTGCTGATTGCGCGGCATCAGTCCGTCGTCCCATTCCCACTCGACCCGATAGTGGTGTTCGATCAGACCGAGCCGGATCGCCATGGGGTCGAAGTCTTCGCGGAGCCCGTCGACGAACACCAGGTTGCCGAGGCTCTTCGACATCTTCTGGCCGTCCATGCTGATCAGTGCGGTGTGCATCCAGTGCTTCACGAACAGCTCACCGGTGGCCGCCTCCGACTGGGCCCGCTCGCTTTCGTGATGCGGG
>CAXAWD010000582.1:0-2373 GCA_963972325.1 uncultured Acidimicrobiaceae bacterium | reverse complement strand
ACCCCGAGGCGAACCTGCTCCGGTTCGAGCTCGACGGCGGCGTGCGGGTGCAGGTTCGTCCGAGCGGCACCGAGCCGAAGGTCAAGCTCTACGGCGAGGCGGTCGACGAAGATCCTGCACCGTTCGTCGACGCACTCGCCGCGCTCCTGGCGTGAGCATCGTCGTCGCTCAGGGAGATCCCCTGGCCGCCGACGCCGTGGCATTGCTCGAGGCGCATCTCGCCCTCATGCGCAGCGTCTCGCCGCCCGATCACGTGCACGCCCTCGACCTCGACGGGCTCACCACACCCGAGATCACGTTCCTCACCGCCCGCGACGGGGGGGCGGCTCCTTGGCGTCGGGGCGCTCAAACAGCTCGACCGCGGGCGGGCGGAGATCAAGTCGATGCACACCGCCGAGGCGGCCCGCGGGCGCGGCGTCGGTCGGTTGCTCGTCGACCACGTGCTCCGACTGGCACGAGCGCGCGACACGCTGTGGATCGGCCTCGAGACCGGCACGCAACCCGAGTTCGAGGCGGCCCGCTCGCTCTATCGTTCGTTCGGGTTCTCGACGTGCAACCCGTTCGCTCCGTACACGTTCAACGACTACAGCACCTGCATGTCGCTCGATCTCAGGGCGACGTGATCGCCGGCTCGTAGATCGCGAATCGCCCGTTCTGCCAGACCCGCACGAAGCGCGGATCGCCGGCTGACGCATCGGATGCGAGTTCGGCGGCCAGGTCGCTGTCGCGTTCGACGACGACGAGATCGATTCGGATCTCGTCGGGGATCGGCCGATAGTCGTCGACCTGAACGGCCAGGCGTTCGGTCTCCAACGTCATCGCCCGGGCCTTGGGCGCGGCCACGACGGCGCCCGGGTCGCTGAACTCGACGACGGCGTCGAACATCTCGATCGCGAGCGGGTGGGTGGGCCCCCACTCGATCGCCCCTACCTCGGCGGCCCGCTCGGCACTGTCGATGCGGTTCTGGACCTGGACGACGTTGCCGACCGCCGGCAGGCACAGCACCGCGGTGACGACCACCGTCGGTGCCTGCCGCCAGGGCAGCAGCCGAGCCGCCGCGCCGAGCGCGACGGCGCCGAGCAGCACGAGCAGCGGGGCGATCGTGCACACGTACCGGTTGATCGGTGAGCGGAAACTGCCGCCGATGAGGAGGGCAC
This sequence comes from uncultured Acidimicrobiaceae bacterium, assembly GCA_963972325.1. Classification (GTDB taxonomy): domain Bacteria; phylum Actinomycetota; class Acidimicrobiia; order Acidimicrobiales; family Ilumatobacteraceae; genus Ilumatobacter. The sequence continues at coordinate 1,216 of CAXAWD010000582.1, read as the reverse complement.
CGACGACGTAGGCGACCAGGTGCAGATCGCGCCGTCGGTACACCGTGAACGCCAACACGATCCCGGCGACCGCGGCGGTGAGAGAGGCGACCACGGCGACCCACCCGAGGGCCGTACTCCCGAGCACTTCGGGTGATGCCTGCCAGGTGCGCTTGAGGCCGGACACCTCGGCGAGGTGATCCAGGTGGTCGCGTCGGAACCGCCACACGTTGAGCACACTCGTGCCCGTGTACTGCGGCACCAGCGTGCTGGGTAGCACGAGTTGGAGGAGGCCGACCACGGCGAGGGCCGCCGTGTGCGGGGCCAGGAGACGGGCAGCCAGGGCCGTCCAGGTCGAGCGTTCGTGCCACCAGGAACGCTCGGTGCCGAGCGACACCAGCTGCACCGTCGCGATCGCGGCCACCATCGCCAGACCCTCACGCCGGACCGAGAACGCCGCCGCCGCACCGACGCCGACCAGGATCACGGGCCACAGTGGCGCCGTCAGGTCGGTCAACGTGCCGCGTTCGGCCAGGCGGTCGAGGCCGACCAGCACGCCGGCGGTCGTGGCGAGGAACGGCCACTCCGACTGGATCAGCTCGGTCCAGCCGACCAGGAGCGGGGTCAGCGTGACCGCGACCACGCCGACGAGCGCCGGGAGCACACCGAGGCGCCGTTTCGCCAACGCATACCAACTCGCCGCGAACACCATCGAGCACAGCACGGGAACGACCGCGAGTCGATCGACGTCGGCACCGACCACGGCGACGAACGGCGCCAGGATGATCGGGAACCCCCACGGGTACAACGGCGGGCTGAAGGCGGCCCCGCGCGACCACTCGACCGCGAACCGGTTCTCCTCGATGACGCGGCCGGGGTCACCGTGCAGCAGGCCCTCCGCCTGGCGGATGTAGAGAGCCCAGTCGTCACCCCACCAGTGGCCGGCACGGTGCGACGCGAACATCGCCGCCGCCATGGCGCCGAGCGTCAGGGCGAGTGCGGCCGAGGTGAGCGTCGATACCCATGCACGGTCGCCGCGAGCGGCGACCGGCGTCTCAGACACCGCTGCCGAACTGGCGGTCTCCTGCATCACCCAGGCCGGGCACGATGTAGGCGTTCTCGTTGAGGTGATCGTCGATCGCGCCGGTGTACACGTGGAGGTCGAGCCCTTCGTCGCTCAGACGCTGGAGCCCTTCGGGGGCGGCGAGCGCACACACGACGGTGATCGGCGTGGGGG
>CAXAWD010000581.1:0-2385 GCA_963972325.1 uncultured Acidimicrobiaceae bacterium | reverse complement strand
GACGTGATCACGACCCGCTGGGTCATGACATTCACGCCGACGCCGCTCACGATCGTCGGCCCGATCGGCACCCGGGTGGTCGTCGACCACATCCTCGCCTCGCTCGGACCCGACTTCGACTATCGCATCGCCCACCACGACGACCTGACCGCACCACCGACGATCACGGTGATCGAGGTCGATCACGGGCCGATCGACCTGAGTGGTCGAACGACGATCACGTGTGCGCCGACCGACCACAAACCGGTCGAACCGAGCGTCGGCTTCCGGTTCGAGCGCGACGGCGCCGCCGTCGTGACGGCGGGCGACACGGTGCCGTGCGAGGGGCTCGACGAACTGTGTCGTGGCGCCGACGCCATCGTCCATACGGTGATCCGCAAAGACATCATCGCCGACATCCCGCTGCAGCGGATGCGGGACACGCTCGACTACCACTCGTCGCCCGAACAGGCCGCCCAGACCGCCGCTCGCGCCGGCGTCGACACCCTGGTGCTGACCCACTACGTCCCGGCGATCCCCACCGGCACCGACGGTGCCGACTGGCGCGCGCTCGCCGCCGAGCACTTCGACGGCACGATCGAACTCGGCGACGACCTGAGCGCGTTCACCGTCGCCGGCTCCGAATCTCCTTCACCCTCCACGCCCGAAAGGCCCTGACATGTACACACTCCGGACCCCTGACGAGCGGTTCGCCGACCTACCCGACTACCCGTTCGCACCCCATTACGTCGACGTCGACGACCAGGACGGCGGCACGTTGCGCGTGCACTACCTCGACGAGGGTCCACGCGACGGTCACCCGATCCTGCTGATGCACGGCGAGCCGTCGTGGAGCTACCTGTATCGCACGATGATCCCGGCGCTCGTCGCCGCGGGCCACCGGTGCATCGCTCCCGACCTGGTCGGGTTCGGCAAGAGCGACAAGCCGAGCGAGCAGTCCGACTACACCTACGCCCGCCACGTGGCCTGGATGCAGGCCGCGGCCATCGACCACCTCGACCTGCAGGGCGCGACCTTCTTCGGTCAGGACTGGGGTGGCCTCGTCGGCCTGCGGCTCGTCGCCGCGAACCCCGACCGGTTCGACCGGATCATCGTCGGCAACACCGGTCTGCCCACCGGCGATCACGCCCCGAGCGATGCGTTCCTCGCGTGGCAGAAGTTCAGTCAGACCACGCCGGTGTTCGACGTCGGGTTCCTGCTCCAGAGTGCGACGGAGACCGAACTGAGCCCGGCCGAGGTCGCCGCCTACGACGCACCGTTCCCCGACGACACCTACAAGGCGGGCGCCCGCATCTTCCCGGCGCTCGTGCCCACCAGCCCCGATGACCCGGCCGCCGCCGACAACCGCGCCGCGTGGGAGGTGCTCCGCCACTGGGAGCAGCCGCTGATCTGCTGCTTCAGCGACCGCGACGCGGTCACCGCCGGTGGCGACAAGCCGTTCCGGACGCTCGTGCCCGGCGCCGAAGGGCAACCGCACGTCACCGTCGAGGGTGCGAACCACTTCTTCCAGGAGGACGCCGCTCCGCAGCTCGCGCAGATCATCATCGACGCGGTCGCCCCATCGTGACCTCGATCGAACGCCACGCGACGATCGAGGCACCGGCCGACGCTGTCTGGTCGGCGCTCGCCGACTTCTCCGACATCGGTCGGTGGGCTGTCAACGTCGACCACTCGTGTTCGATGACCGAACCGTCGGTCGGTGTCGGGGCCGCGCGCCGGATTCAAACCGGACGCACCACGCTGGTCGAGACCGTGCAGGAGTGGGAGCCCGGCACCCGGCTGGCGTACGGCATCGCCGGGTTGCCGCCGGTCGTCCGCTCCGTCGTCACGAGGTGGACACTCGCCGGCGAGGCCGCAGACAGCACCGACGTGACCGTGCGCACCGACGTCGACGCCGGTCCGCGCCCTCCGCAACGTCTGATCGCCAGGTTGGTCGCCCGCAAGTTCGGGTCGGCCGCCGACGAGATGCTCGCCGGCCTGACCACACACGTCGAACGGAGCGTCACGCGATGACTGTCCATCACCGCCCCGATGTCGTGATCATCATGACCGACGAGGAACGCGCCGCGCCCCCGTACGAGTCGGATGCGGTGGCCGAGTGGCGTCGCAGCGCCCTGCCCGGCCGCGCGTGGTTCGACGACCACGCCGTCGACTTCCGCCGCCACTACACCGGATCGCTGGCGTGCGTGCCGAGCCGCCCGACGATCTTCACCGGGCAGTATCCCGACGTGCACGGCGTCACCCAGACCGACGGGCTCGGCAAGATGGCCGACGATTCACGGCTCCGGTGGCTGCCCGAGGGCGAGGTGCCCACGCTCGGGCACTGGTTCCGTGCCGCCGGCTACGACACCCACTACGACGGCAAGTGGCACGTCTCCCACGCCG
>CAXAWD010000580.1:0-2388 GCA_963972325.1 uncultured Acidimicrobiaceae bacterium | reverse complement strand
GTACTCCACCGAGTACGAGGGCGTCATCCCGTGGATCAAGCGCCGCCACGAGGGCGCCGAGAGCGACTACTCCCGTGAGCAGTACGAGGGGTACATGCGCGAGGTGCCGTGTCGCGCCTGCGGCGGTGCCCGTCTGAAGCCGTTCACGTTGGCGGTCACGGTCGGCGGCAAGAACATCGCCGAGGTCTCCGACATGGCGATCGGTGAGTCGGCCAAGTTCCTCGCCGCGCTCGAACTGAGCGAACGTGACCGGCTGATCGCCGAGCGTGTCACCAAAGAGGTCAACGCCCGTCTCGGTTTCCTCCTCGACGTCGGCCTCGACTACCTCACGCTGTCGCGGTCGGCCGGCACACTGGCCGGCGGTGAGGCCCAGCGCATCCGCCTGGCGAGCCAGATCGGCTCGGGCCTGGTCGGCACGCTGTACGTGCTCGACGAACCCTCGATCGGTCTGCACCAGCGTGACAACCGCCGCCTGATCGACACGCTGACCCGGCTGCGCGACCTGGGCAACACGGTGATCGTGGTCGAGCACGACGAAGAGACCATCCGCGAGTCCGACTGGATCGTCGACATCGGTCCCGGCGCCGGCGAGCACGGCGGCGAGATCGTCTACAGCGGTCCGGTCAAGGGCATCACCCGGGTCAAGGAGTCGGTCACCGGCCAGTACCTGTCGGGCAAGAAGTCGGTGCCGGTACCCGCCGAGCGTCGCGCCCCGCAGGGCGAGAAGTTGACGATCCGCGGCGCCCGTGAGCACAACCTGCAGAACCTCGACGTCGACATCCCGCTCGGCTGTTTCGTCGCCGTGACCGGGGTGTCCGGTTCGGGCAAGTCCACACTCGTCCGAGACATCCTGCTGCCCGTGCTGATGCAGCGGATCTACAAGTCCAAGCTGCCGGCCGGCAAGCACAAGAAGATCGAGGGCATCGAGTTCCTCGACAAGGTCATCGACATCGACCAGTCGCCGATCGGCCGCACGCCACGCTCCAACCCGGCCACGTACACCGGCGTATTCGACAGCATCCGCAAGTTGTTCGCCACCACCAACGAGGCCAAGGTGCGCGGCTACCAGCCGGGCCGCTTCTCGTTCAACGTCAAGGGCGGTCGCTGCGAGGCGTGTTCGGGCGACGGCACGCTGAAGATCGAGATGCACTTCCTGCCCGACGTCTACGTGCCGTGTGAGGTCTGCAAGGGTGCCCGCTACAACCGCGACACGCTCGACGTCGAGTTCAAGGGGAAGAACATCGCCGACGTGCTCGACATGCCGGTCTCCGAGGCGGTCGAGTTCTTCGGCAACCAGCCGCGGATCGCCCGATACATGTCCACGTTGATGGATGTCGGCCTCGGCTACGTGCGGCTGGGCCAGTCGGCTCCCACGCTGTCGGGCGGCGAGGCCCAGCGGGTCAAGCTGTCCACCGAACTCGCCAAGCGATCCACCGGCCACACGATCTATCTGCTCGACGAGCCGACCACCGGGCTGCACTTCGACGACGTCCGTCGTCTGCTGACCGTGCTGTCGCGTCTGGTCGACCAGGGCAACACCGTGCTGGTGATCGAACACAATCTGGACGTCATCAAGACCGCCGACTGGATCATCGACCTCGGCCCCGACGGTGGCAGCGGCGGCGGAACGATCGTCGCCGAAGGCACCCCGGAAGACGTCGCCCGGGTCGAGGCCAGCCACACCGGCCGGTTCCTGCGCGACATCCTGCCGATCGACTGAACGCGACGGTGCGGCTCAGGAGTCGTACACGACGAATTGGAACGCCGCGTCGGTGCTGTTGCCGTTGTCGAGTCGGCGGGTGTAGACGAAGATCTCGGAGTTCCCGGTCGTCGCATTGCACGAACCCTGTGCGAGGCCGCCGGCGAGTTCGATCGGCGTCACCAGGGCGATGGGCACGGGCGAGCCGACACAGCTGCCGCGTTCCAGGAGCGTGATGAGATAGAGCCCCGTACTGCCGTGCGTGATCGTCCACGTGCCGATCGTCGTCGATGCCGTGAGCGGCGTGCCGTCGTTCTGGACCCAGCCGGCGGCCGCGGGCAAGACCGCCTCCAGCGTCGGACGGAGGTAGACGTCGCTGTCGTCCGGCTTCGCGGTGACGGCATCGTCGAGCGTGTTGAACTCGCTCGCCAACGATGCGATCTCGAGATCGAGCTGGTCGAGTCGCTGGTCGTGTGCCGCCAGGTCGCTCGGTGTGGTGTAGCCGACGACATCGCCGATCACGTGCACGGTCCCGAAGGCGTTGTACAGGTCGATCGCACCGCCGACGGACAGTGTGGCGTCGATCTGGTTCGGTGCCGGGCCATCGCCGGGCAGCCAGTTCACGGTGGAGGCGATCGGGAGATCGCCACCCGCCGGGGTCACGGTCAGGAATGACGGTGCGGTGCCGT
>CAXAWD010000579.1:0-2392 GCA_963972325.1 uncultured Acidimicrobiaceae bacterium | reverse complement strand
AGCGGCCGTCGTCGGTGAGACCGAACGACAGCCGGTCGGCCGGCGGCTTCGGTTCGGCCGGCGGGTCGGCTTCGGCGTTCGAGGCGCCGGCCGGGGCATCGGCGGGTGTGTCGGGTTCGCCCTCGAAGTTCTTCGCCCGCATCGCCCGCCGGAGCTTCGAGACGGTGGAGATCTCGGCGATGTCGAGCAGCAGGGGATCGGCCCACGCCGGCGCCTTGACGACCTGGCCCACCTGCTCGATCGAGAGCCGGCCCCGGTCGAACGCGTCGATGATGGTGGGGAAGGAGCTGCGGCGTTCGGCGACCCGCACGACCTCGTTGGCCCGGCCGAGCGACAGGCCCAACCGCCATGCCACATAGTGGGCGGGGGTCTTCATGTCGGGTTCCTGCCAGAGGTCGGTCGCGAGCAGCCGCTCGGTGACCTCGACCAGTCGGGCGTTGAGCAGGTTCAACTGCCCGGCGATCTCCCCGAACGCTGCGTCGAGATTCTCCTGATCTTCGACCTCGGAGCCCGACAGCGACGTCATGAAGATATCGTACATATGTTCGATTCGAGACACAACGCTCCAGCGTATGCGTATCGTCGATACGTGGATGCCGGCGATCTCCTTCACCGATCGCGGCGGTGATCCTGACGGTGGGTGAGTCCCTATCGACGGGGTGATGTGCGCGCACGCACTACCGTCGGCTGCGTGAGATTCGGAGTCGCGATCGATCTGCACGCCACCGCTGCGCAGGCGGAGGAGGTGGCGTGGACCCGGGTCCGGGAACAGGTGCTCACCGCGGAACGGGCCGGTCTCGACCTCGTGGTGCTGCCGGATCACCTGGCGTACCGGGCCGGCGGCGAGGGCGACTACGTCGAGGAGGATGCTGCGGTCGGTGTGCGCGAGAGCACCGCCCTTACCGCGGCGATTGCGGCGACGACGTCGACGATCGGAATCGGGCACTCGGTCGTCAATGCCCCGTACCGTTCGCCGGTGATGCTCGCCCACGTCGCGGCGGCCATCGCCGACGTGTCGGGTGGTCGCTATTCGCTCGGGATCGGCGCTGGGAACAGCTACGACTACGATCAGCTCGGCGTCGACGCGATCCGCCGGGCGAGTCGGTTCGAGGAGTGCGTCGAGATCCTCACCGGCCTCCTCCGTGACGGGGCGGCGCACCTCGACGGTGAGTACTGGCGGGCGGATCACGCCGAACTCACGTTGCGGCCGGATGCCCGGCTCCCCGTCGTGGTCGCGGCCGGCGGGCAACGCACCATGCGGATCGCCGCCAGGTTCGGCGATGCGTGGAACGGGTGGGTGCCGACCGACCCGGACGCAACGGAGGCCCGACGGCAGCTCCAACTGCTCGCCGAGACGTGCGAGGTCGTCGGCCGCGACCCCGACAGCATCGGCCGAACCGTCGACATGGGCGTCGACCCGCTCGACCTCGGCGGGGTTCGCTCGCGGTCGCTGGCGGGCCTCGCCGGCCTCCGTGAGCTGGGGATCGACGAAGCCCGGTGCTACCCCCTCTCGCACGGCACGCACGGCAGCCGCACCGAAGCGATCGAGGCGTTCGCCGAGCTGGTCGCCGAGCTCTGAACTCCGAGTCCGCGCGGGACGCAGCCGGGTTCTGCCGTCGAGGCGCTCACACCGACCGCGAACGCAGGGATTGACACGCTTCCGTTCATCGAAGATCGTCGATGATCGATGAATGGGACGCAAACGGTACCGCTGGCACGTGACCGGGCTGCCGAGATGGCCGGCTGGTTCCGGGCGCTCGGTGACCCGACCAGGGTGCTGATCCTTCACCTGTTGTCGAACGAGGGGCGGCCGCTGACCGTCGGGGAGATCACCGAGGCGCTCGATGTCCGGCAGTCCACGATCTCGCACCACCTCGCGAAGCTGGCCGATGTCGGTTTCGTGCACGTCGACCGTGTCGGCACGTCGAGTCGCTGGCAGGTCAACACCGGTTGCCTCGCCGCGTTCCCATCGGCCGCCGAGATGGTCATGGGCAAGGTCCCCGCCGAGTTCACCCGAGCATTGGAGTGCAGCACATGAGCAACGAGACGAACGACGACCAGGTCCGCGAGGCGGTGCGCACGTACTACCGCGATGCGGCCACGACCCGGGGTGCCTGCGGCAACGACGACGACCGGTTCGGCGTGTCCCAGTACGACACCGACACCCTCGCCGGCGGAACCGCCACAGCGGCGAACCTGTCGATGGGCTGCGGCAACCCGTACGCAGTCGCCGACCTCGAGCCCGGCGAGATCGTGCTCGACCTCGGGTCGGGAGGCGGCCTCGACGTCATCCTCTCGGCGAAGCGCGTCGGCCCGACGGGGAAGGCCTACGGCATCGACTTCCTCCCGGAGATGCTCGAACTCGCACGCACCAACGCGGCCGAGGCCGGCG
>CAXAWD010000578.1:0-2409 GCA_963972325.1 uncultured Acidimicrobiaceae bacterium | reverse complement strand
GGCCGAGAGGGCGAGCGACTTCTTGGTCCAGTCGGATGCGTCCGGTGCGTTGGCCGCGACGGCCGGCTCGGCGGCGATCGTCGGTTCGGGCGCTGCGGCGGGCTCGACCGGGTCGGGGATCCGCAGCGGCTCGGTCGACGGGGCAACGGGCACGTCGGCAACGGGCACGTCGGCGACCGGCACGTCGGCGACGGGTGCGTCGGCGACGAGGGGCGCGGCGGCGGTCTGCTGCTCGTCCCACGAGATCATCTGTTCGCCCGCCTGCTGCGGAACCTCGACGGCTGCGGGGGCGGCCGGCTGTTCGGCCGGGGCGTCCATCGGGCCGAACAGGCTGCTCGGCAGGATGACGTCGACGGTGAGGCCGGGGCTGCCGGCGCTGAGCGTGACGTTGATGCCGTGCTTGTTGGCGAGCAGCGACACGACGGAGATGCCGAGCGTCGACTCGACCGAGAGGCCGACGATCGGCGGCTCACGGAGCAGTTCGTTGAGTTCGGCGAGCCGGTCGGGGCCGATGCCGACACCGTCGTCGACGATGCGGAGCATGTACGAGTCGTCGGCGCGGCGGCCGCCGACCCGCACCACGCTGCCCGGAGGGCTGAACGAGGTGGCGTTGTCGAGGAGCTCGGCGAGGAGGTGTGACACGTCGGCGACGACGTTGCCGCGGACCTGCAGGCTCTCGAGGTGCTGGATCTCGATGCGGCGGTAGTCCTCGACCTCACCGATGGAGGCACGGACGACGTCGTCGATCTCGGTGGCCTTGACCCGGCGGCGCTTCGGCTCGGCGTTGGCGAGCACCAGCAGCGATTCGCTGTTGCGGCGCATGCGGGTGGCGAGGTGGTCGAGTTGGTAGTAGTTCGACAGGACTTCGTGGTCGTCGACGCTGGCTTCGAACTCGTCGAGCATCGACAGCTGCCGGTCGATCAGCGAGCGGTTGCGTCGGGCCATCGTGATGAAGATGTCGGACACGCCACGGCGGAGCACTTCGACCTGCTCGTGGGCCACGTCGATGAGGGTCTCCTGCATCGAGTTGAAGGCGTTGGCCAGGTCGGCGAGGTCGTCGCTGCCCTTGGCGTCGACGGGGTCGATCTCGGGGAGCACCGCCTTGCCGCGAGGATCGCGGAGCGCTTCGACGAGTGCCGGCAGCTGGTCGGAGGCGACCAGGTTGGCGCTGTTGGCGACGGCCTTGACCCGGCGGGTCACCGAGCGGGTGATGAACCAGGCGATGATCGTGCCGAGGATGACGACGGCGAGGATGATGCCGATGCGGCGCATCGTGGCCGTCCGGGTGGAGTCGGCCTGGGCGTTGGCGTTGTCGACGATGCTCTGGCTGATCTCCCGCTGGAACTCGACGCCCTGGTCGATGAAGGCCTCGAACCCTTCGCTGTCGAACAGCTCGACGCGCCCGGCGTCGGCGGCTCGGGCGACGTTGGTGAGCTCGGTGCTGTAGCTGCCGAGTGTGGTGACGAAGCCGGACTGACGGAACTGGGCGCTCCAGTCTTCCGGGGCGATCGCCTCGAACTCACCGATCGTGCTCAGGAGGTTGGCGTAGGAGGCACGGGACTGTGCGAGCGGGGTGTTGTCGCTCTGGTCCTGCTCCCAGGCCTGGGTGCCGACGAGCACTTCGCTGGCGTGGAGGCGGGCTTCGGCGAGCTTCACGACGGCGAGCAGTTCACGGCCGAGTTCGGCGTCGCCGGCTTCGGAGGGGAGCAGCTGGCCGACGGCGACGAACTCGCGGCTGGCCTCGTTGTAGGCCTCGAGCGGGTCGTCGTCGGTGGTCATCTCCGGTGCGATGACCGCCATGTCGATGTTGCGTCGTGCGGCGGAGAGTGCGGAGCGGCCGGACGTGACGTGGGCGCTGGCGGCCTCGAACGCATCGAGCCCTTCGATCGATGTGCGCAGGTCGTTGAGCGCCTGGTCGGTCGCACGGCGCACGCTGGCGGCTGCCGTGGCGACATCGGCGGCGTCGACGTCGTCGACGTCGGAGACCGTGTCGGCTTCGAGCTCGAGCGCGTTGATGGCGGTGATCAACGGTGCCCAGACGCTGCCCAGTTCGGCACCGCTCTCGGCGCGGTCGATCTCTTCGAGGTCGCTTCGCACGGTGAGTGCGAGCAGACCGCCGACCGCGATGATGAGGGGCAGGGCGGCGGCGAACAGCTTGGTCGAGAGTGAGAGGCGTCGCATGAAAGGCGTTTCCTTCGGTTGGTTCCTGTCGGTCGCCTGGTTCGTGCGGATCCGCGTTCCCCGGCGGGTCCGACGAGCACGTCGGCGATCGAGCGTGTCAACCCCTTATCGGGGGGCCCATCGACTATCTTGAGCAAAAGCGAACACTCACATCACAAGAGTGCGAGCATGGAGAACGAGTCCACTTGGATGGTGGGTGTCGTGGCGGTGCTCAATCGTCTGCGGTTC
>CAXAWD010000577.1:0-2419 GCA_963972325.1 uncultured Acidimicrobiaceae bacterium | reverse complement strand
GGCTCGGGCGGCGCGAGCCACCACAGCGACCGACCGTCGGCGACGCCGAGGATCTGATCCGCCGTGCCGACCTCGACCGCGGCCGTGCGCCCGTCGTCCCAGACGATCGTCGACGACTGATCCGCGTCGCTGCTCGGCAGCAACGCCCATGTGGGCCCGACCAGCAGCCGGGCGCGCCCGAACGGCTGGGCGCTGACCTGTTGCGAGCGGAGCCGTGCTGTGCCGAGGTCGAGTTGGAACACCTGCCGACCGTTGCCGTACGCGACGATCTCGATCGGCTGCCCACGCAGATCGGGATGGACGACCGCCTCGGACTCGACGAGGGCGGTGGGATCGGCTTGCTGCGGAGCCGTGCTCGGTGGCGGCGCGCCGGTCGGGGTGACGGATGCCGCGGTCGATGGGGTCGATACCGGCGGCGCCGGAGCGATCGAGCCGACCGGGTTCGCGGCCACGGTGGTCGAACTGGCGGGAGCGACGTCCGGCGCCGACTCGGGGCTGCCGCGGCCCAACACCCAACCGACCCCCAACGCGACGATGCCGACCACGAGTGGCACCACCACCCCGCGGGGCGACGATGTGTCGTCGCCGATCGGCGCGGGCGACGGCGACACCGGGGTCGCGCCGCTCAACTCCACCTCGATGCGTTCGGGTTGTTCGGACGGCGTCACGTCGATCAGCCGTCGTCGCCGACCGTCGGCCGCACGGCGAGGGCAGCGAACGCATCGAGGTCCGGGGACAGCAGCACCGACTCGCCCGTCGCCCGGTCGAACACGGCGAGGTCCTCCTCGTCGAGCCAGTAGATCCGAGCGCTGTCCGGACTCCACGCGGCCTGCGGGAAGTCGTAGACCGTGCCGATCTCGGTGTACGCACCCGTCGCCAGGTCGACCACGCCGAGCGTCTGGCCACCGCTCCCGCTGTTGTCCCACCGGATGACGATGAGGGCGTCTTCGTCGGGGCTGAGCGGTGACCGCACCGACCACCAGCCCCCTGCCTCGAGCCCGGGAGACTCGTTCAACGCCGGATCGAGCGGGACGTCGACACGCTCGCCCGTGGAACGATCGACCGTGAGGACGCCACACTCCAGTTGTTCGGTGCACTCTTCGACCACCAGCCGTCGGCTCCCGATCGCGACCAATCGGCCGCCGGTGAGCCTCGTCGTCGCATCCGAGCCGACCGTGTACATGCCGCCGGGCGCCTCGACCACGAACCCACCGAGCGGGTCGGGCAGCAGCGGATAGCGGCCGCCCAGGTCGATCGTCGCGCCGGTCTCGGAGCCGTCGAGCGCCACCTCGACCAATTCGGAGAGTTCCCCGTTCGACTCGTCGAAGTCGGTCCGCCAGAACGTGTCACCGGTGGCGCCGACCATGACCGGCACCCAGCCGCCGAGATCGATGGACGATCGCGACCCGTCGTCGAAGAGCACCGTCGCTCGACCGTCGGCATCGAACGTGGGCACCAGCACCCAACCGGCACCGGCGTAGACCGACGTCGGCCCGCCCTGGATGAATCGCCCATCGGCAGCGACCCGACCACCGGCGGTGGTGCCGGTCGCGACGTCGATGCGCACGACCTGGCCGTCCCGGGTCAGCGCCACGACCTCGACCTGGTCCTCCGCTGCCGTCGGATTGACGACGATCGAACCCTCGACCCACTCGTCGGTGCCGATCGTCGTCGTCGTGGGATCGGGTCGGGACGTCGTGGGCGGGGCCTGGATGTCGGGCGCGAGCGGCAGGGTGTCGCTGTTGCCGGGCATGGTCGTGGTCGTGGTCGGCTCCTCCGTGGTGGATACCGCATCGGATGACTCGACCTCACCCGACCCCATCCGGCCGACGACGACCCCGACGAGCAGCGCGATCACGGCGGCACCCAGACCGACCGCGAGTAAACGACCACGTTCGGTCGCGAGCGGCCCGGCATCGTCATCGTCGACGTCTCCGGTTGCAACGATGCCGGTGTCGCCGTCTTCCGTTGCCGATCGAAGTCGGCGAGCGCGGGCTGCCGTCTCCGCAGGCTCGTGCGAGATCAGTTCGATCTCGATGCGCTCCGGTTCGTTCCCCTCGTCCACCGTCCTCCATCAGACCACATCGCCGAACCGCACCCGTCGCGGTACCGTGCGATCAATGGACCCACGCACCACGGCAGAGCAGTACCTCGCCGCCCTCTCGGCCGCCGACGTCGACGCGATCGTCGCGCTCGTCGCCGAGGACTTCGTCAACGAACACACCAGCGAACTCGGCTCCGGGTTGAACGGCCGAGCCGCCTACGCAGAGCGGCTCCCCGGCTTCCTCGCCCAGTTCTCTGCGCTCCAGTACGAGGTCGTCGACACGATCGCCGAGGACGACCGGGTCGCGGCCCGCTACCGGATGACCGCCAACTTCGACGGCCACCCGATCGACATCCCCGGCGTCATGCTGTTCGA
>CAXAWD010000576.1:0-2429 GCA_963972325.1 uncultured Acidimicrobiaceae bacterium | reverse complement strand
CGTGGCGCCACGCCGTTCCGGGCGACCCGTACCGCGCCGACCTGTGGGGCATCGCCCTCGACGACGTCCGCTCCCAGACCGACCTCGCCAACGAGGCGCTGTTCTCGCACAGCCAGAGCAACGATCAGAAGCTGCTGCGCCTCGTGGCGAACGGTGAACCGATCTTCGGCGCCGCCTCCTCCGTGATCGGCCTCACGCCCGGGTCGGGGCAGTCGAGCCGCGACCGACTCGTCGACAGCGGCGAGATCATGCGGGCGGGCACGCCGTGGCGAATCGTCGACCCGATCTATGCCGACTGGATCCGACGACGCTTCCCGCTCTGACGATCCACCGGTCAACCGTGCGGGCCCTACCGACACATGGGTGGCACCGGTGCCCTGCGGTCGAATCCGGGCACGCTCGGCCGGCGCCGTTGTGACACGGTGTCGTCGTGACAGCACCAGTCGTATCACCGACCTGCGTGTGCACCGATGCACCTTGGGCGGCACCGCGATGAGTTCGCGACTCGTCTCGCTCTGCCTCGATGCGAACGATCCGCTCCGACTCGCTCGCTTCTGGGCCGAAGCACTGCGCTGGGACGTCGACGACCAGGTCGACGGTGACATCGGCCTGGCGCCAACCGATGGCACCAGGTTCCAGATTCTGTTCGAGCCGGTCGCCGAACGGAAGGTCGGGCAGAACCGTGTCCATCTCGACCTGACGACGACGTCGGTCGACGATCAACACGAGTCGGTCGCACACCTCATCGGGCTCGGGGCTCGCCACATCGACATCGGTCAGCAGCCGGACGAGGGCCGCGTCGTGCTCGCCGACCCCGAAGGCAACGAGTTCTGCATCCTCGAGCCCGACAACTCCTTCCTCGCCGGCTGCGAACGTCTCGGAGCGATCAACTGCGACGGGACGCGCCGAACGGGGCACTTCTGGAGCGAGGCGCTCGGGTGGCCGTTGGTCTGGGACCAGGACGAGGAGACCGCGATCCGCGCACCGGACGGCACCGGTCCGCTCATCACCTGGAGTGGTCCGCCACTCATCCAGAAGGTCGCCAAGAATCGACTCCATCTCGACATCGCTCCGCCACTCCACGTCGACCAGCACGCGGAGGTCGACCGACTCGTCGGGCTCGGGGCGACTCGGATCGACATCGGTCAAGCCGATCCCAACTGGGTGGTCATGGCCGACCCCGATCACAACGAGTTCTGCGTCTTGACCCCTCGATAGCCCGCCGGCACGGCTCGCCGGGCACGACAACTCCACTCAGGGCTCGACGTCAGTCCCGACGGGCCGGGGTGGGCGGGCGGAAGCGTTGGCCGAGACCCGACCCGGTCCAGGCGGCGGCGGCCACGACGGCCGGGATGACCACGACGAGCGTGACCACGACCAACCATGGGAACCCGATCGGTGCGTCGTACGAACTCGGGCCGGCGTTGCGGGTGACCCGGTCGACCACGAACGTCGGCACGAAACCGAGCGGCACACCGAGCCCGATGCCGACCAGCGCCAGCACCGCCGCTCGCGCCGCCGCCTGGCGCCGCATCGACGACGGCTTCGCACCGACGATCGTGAACGTGTCGCGCTCCTCACGGCCCTCGGCCGCCGCCAGCGCGAGGCCGATCGACACGACCAGCAGGCTGATCGCGAGCGCGGCACCGAGGATCACGAGGCGAGCGATCCAGAGATCGGACGAGTTCGAGCTGCGCCAGCGAGGCTCGTCGTACTGCACGCTGTAGTACACGTCGTTCAACGTGCCGCTCTGGTAGGTCGCCTCGGTGTGTGGCGGGTCGCCCGGCTCGATGAAGGCATCGATCGGTGTGCCGTCGTAGTCGCGCGCCAGCAGTGCGAGTTCGTCGCGTTGCGGCTCGGTCAACGGCGCGTCCGAGCGGACGATCACGCCGGTCTGCACGATCGAGAACCCTGCCTCGATCGCCGCCTCCTCGGTCATCAACAGGTTGAGGTTCCAGCTGCGCTGGACCGGATCGGCCGCCATGGCGTACGGCATCTCGATGAGGCCCGAGTCGGCCGGGTACTGCATCTGGAACAGGTCGGACTCCGGGTCCTCCAGGCTGGGTCCGTCGGTGACGTAGAACGTGTCGTCGGCATATCCCACGACCGAGGTCGGCTGGATCGCACCGACCACGGCCAACGTGTCACGGTCGGTCGACGACAGGCCGATCAGGTCGAGCACCGCCGGCGTGGCGATCATCGCCGCCCCCGGATCGTTCCACTCCATGCGGGAGTCGAACGCGGCCGGATCGAACGTCGCCATCCGGATCGGAGAGGCCTCGCCGTCGGGGACGATCCCGAGGATGCCGGACACCGCCCCCTCGGGCGGCTCGACGTCGCGCAGCGGGCCGAGGTCGTCCAGCCCGTCGGGGCCCGCCGAGATCGCCATGTCCTGCCACCCCATCAACACCACTGCGTCGGCGGGGAGG
>CAXAWD010000575.1:0-2432 GCA_963972325.1 uncultured Acidimicrobiaceae bacterium | reverse complement strand
TCACATGCGATGGTTCAACAACCCCTACGCAGGCGATCGACACGGCGCCGGCGGCGTCGCCCGTGCGGGCATGGGCGCCCTCGACGTCGTCACCGGGCTGCCGTTCTCGTGGAACCCGACTCGCACCCGGGGGATCGGGCTGTTCGACTACCACGTCACCGAACAGAGAATCTGGGCCGGTAGCGACACCGACCGGTGGAACAACGAGCTGCGAATGAAGCTCGCGTTCTTCCCGTGGACCGGTGGGACGACGGTGCTGGGCAGTGAGATCGGCGACCTGCCGGCCGACATCTACCTCCTCGGCAACGAAGCCGGCACCACCGGCACTCCCGATCAAACCGTGCTCTACCGCGTCAACGCCGGCGGCCCGGCACTCGCGTCGGCCGACGACGGCCCCGACTGGGAAGCCGACGACTCGAGCGAATCGGACTACCGCACCAGCGGCAGCAACGCCTACACCGCGCCGAACGGGCTCGCCGTCCCGCAGACCGATTCCGCGGTGCCCGACAGCGACCTGGACCGTCCGCCGGCAGATCTCTGGACGACCCTCCGATGGGATCCCGCCGGCGACTCCGAGATGGAGTGGGAGTTCGACGTCGACGCCGGGGCCGAACTCACCGTTCGGATCTACCTCGCGAACCGCTGCACCTGCACCAACGGTGGCAACGAGCGGATCTTCGACGTCCAGATCGACGGCGTCACGATGATCGACGACCTCGACCTGTCCGGGACGGTCGGCCACGACGTCGGCACCGTCAGGTCGTTCGACATCACCGACGACGGCGACGGTGTCGTCGACATCGACTTCATCCACGGCATCGAGGACAACCCGCTCGTCAACGGCATCGAGATCATCGACCGCGGCGCCACGGCATCGGGCACGCTCGGCACCCAGGACGACGTCCGGACGCTGACGTGGAACGGCGCGGACGCGCCGGTGTCGACGCCGATCCCGAACACCACCGTTCCGTGGCGGACGGTGCGCGGTGCGTTCATGGTCAACGCCGACCTGTTCACGTTCCATGCCGACGGCACGATCATGAAGCGCACGTTCGACGGCACCGACTTCGGTGTCGGTCGCGCCATCGATGGATGGTCGAACGAGATCATCGACGACATGCCCACGATCAGCGGCATCTTCTTCGATCCCGACACCGCGAGCGTCTACTACACCGTCGACGGTGACGCCGCCCTGTACACCCGGACGTTCCTGCCCGAATCCGGTGTGTTGAACGCCCAGGCGGCGACCGTGTCTGCCGGTGACGTCGCCACTCTCGACCCGTCGCGGGTGGCCGGGATGTTCCTGACCGACGGTCGCCTGTACTTCGTCGACGACACATCCGGTGAGCTGTTCTCCATGGCGTGGACCGACGGTGCACCGGTCGGCCCGGTGTCGCTGTCCGACGACACCGAAGACTGGCGCGCCCGGGCGCTGTTCCTCGCCACCGCATCCAACGTCAACGTGGCCCCGACCGCGGTGATCGCTACCGCGACGTGCGACGACAACGTCTGTGAGTTCGACGGTACGGGTTCGAGCGACTCCGACGGCACGATCGTGTCCCATCAGTGGGACTTCGGCGACGGTGGCCAGGACGGTGCCGGCGCGAGCACGTCGCACACCTACGACACCGCGGGCGCGTACACCGTGACCCTCACGGTCACCGACGACGACGGAGCGATCGGCACCACCGACGTCGTCGTCAACCCGACGGATCCGCCGAACGAAGCCCCGACCGCAGTGGCTGCCGAGCCGGTGTGTGTCGACAACGTGTGCACGTTCGACGGTACGGGTTCGAGCGACTCGGACGGGACGATCGAGTCGTACCTCTGGTTCTTCGGTGATGGCGAGACGGCCACCGGTTCGTCGCCGTCGCACACGTACGAGGCCGGTGGTTCGTACACGGTCACGTTGATCGTGACCGACGACGACGGTGCGACCGGGGAGACCGACGCGGTCGCCGATCCGACGGATCCGCCGAACGCGGCGCCGGCGGCGGTGATCGCCGAGCCGAGTTGTATCGACAACGTGTGCACGTTCGACGGCACGGGTTCGAGCGACTCGGACGGGACGATCGAGTCGTACCTGTGGGATTTCGGTGATGGCGAGACGGCCACCGGTTCGTCGCCGTCGCACACGTATGCGGAGGGTGGTTCGTACACGGTCACGTTGACGGTGACCGACGACGAGGGCGCGACCGGGGAGACCAATGTGGTCGCCGATCCGACGGATCCGCCGAATGTGGCGCCGACGGCGGTGATCGCCGAGCCGAGTTGTGTCGACAACGTGTGCACGTTCGACGGTACGGGTTCGAGCGACTCCGACGGCTCGATCGTGTCGTATCTGTGGGCCTTCGGTGACGGTGCGTCAGGCGTCGGCTCGTCGCCGTCGCACACGTATGCGGAGGGTGGTTCGTACACGGTCACGTTGACGG
>CAXAWD010000574.1:0-2435 GCA_963972325.1 uncultured Acidimicrobiaceae bacterium | reverse complement strand
GTGGCCCGCCACCTTCACCCGGCACGACATGGTCGAGGGCGGCCGCAGCCAGTTCACGATGACCGGCCCCGACGGCGAGACGTCGAGCGGCTACTGGATCTTCACGAAGGTCGACCCCGGCCGGGCCGTCGAGGTCATCGACGGGTTCGCCGGCCCCGACGGTGAACCGAACGACGAGATGCCGTCGATGTCGATGCGCATGGAGTTCGCCCCGACCGAGACCGGCTCGCGCTACACGGTCGTCACCACGTTCCCCGACATCGCCGTCATGGAGCAGCTCGCCGAGATGGGCATGGTCGAAGGCGCCACCAGTGCGATGGCCCAGATGGACGAGGTCCTCGCCGATCTCGCCTCCTTCGCCGCCGATCGCGCGACAGAGGCGCAGATCCTTTCCGATACTCGGATCCGCGTCGGTCGTGTGGTGCGGGGCTCGGTCGAGCAGGTCTGGCGGGCGCATCACGACGCCGATCTGATGCGCCGTTGGATGCTCGGCCCCGACGGTTGGTCGATGCCGGTGTGCGAGGTCGGGGTCGACGCGGGCGACACGTTCCGCTACGAGTGGACCGCCGACGACACCGACGACGGCGACGACGGCTTCGGCTTCGAGGGCGACGTGCTCGAATCGATGCCGCCGCGCCGCTCGGTCACGACCGAGCGCATGATCGGCATGGACGGCCCGGGGGTCCGCAACGAACTGACCCTCACGCCGGTGCCCGCCGGCACGCTCATGACGCTCGTGATCACCTACCCGAGCCGCGAGTTGCGCGACCAGATCCTGGAGACCGGCATGGTCGAGGGGATGGAAGCGTCGTACGCGCGGCTCGAGTCGCTGGTCGCCGTCTGACCCGACGCCGCCGAACGGCCGTCAGGCCCGGGCCGCCACGACCGTGCGGTCCCGGGTTTGGCGCCACAGGACGCCGGCCGCGGCCACGCAGCCCAACGCCGCGATCCCGCTGAACACGTGCACCCAGGCGAGCCCGTCGCGGATCGCGTCGAGCGTCGGGCCCGACGCGTCGACCTGCTCGCCGCCGAGCGCGTCGCGGACCACCTCGACGTCGCCGATCTGTCGGTCGACCACGAACAGCAGGATCGCACCGCCGATCGCGACGCCGTAGGTGATGCAGATCGTGCGCACGAACTGGTGCGCACTGTTGACTCGCCCCATCTCGTTCTCCGCGGCCGCCGACTGCAGCAACGTCAGCCCGGACGTCGACACGAAGCCGATCGCCGTGCCCATGAAGAAGAATGCGGCGAAGATCACCGGGATCGGCCAGGTCAGCGCCACGCCCAGCCCGCCGAGCGTGACGGCCGGCACGAGGATCAGCGAGCCGAGCATGATCGCGTCGGCCTCACGCCAGCGGTGCTCCAACAGTCGGCTGACGACGAACGCCGCCGACGTCCATCCGACCGTGAGGAACAGCACCGAGAAGGCGGCGAACGACTCCGATCGACCACGCGTGGTCTGCATGTACAGCGGCAGGTAGTTGTCGGCGGCCAGGCCGGCGATCAGCACGAGCCCGGACGTCATGTGCACCCGTTTGAGTGGGAACCGGATGATGTGTTCGCGTTCGACGAGTGGGTGCTCGGCCCGTCCGGAGTGCGCCCAGAACGCGGCACCGAGCGCGATCGCCGCCGCGGCGCCGACGCCGGTGGCCCACCAGCGGATGCCCGACTGCGACACGGCGAGCAGGGAGATCACGACGAGCGCGGCGATCAGCGCGATGCCGCGCACGTCCATGACGATCCGCTGAGGGCGTTCGCGGGTGCTCGGCAGCCTCCGCCATCCGGCCGCGAGCGCGAGGGCCGTGATCGGCAGCTGCACGACGAAGATCATCCGCCAACCGGCCACGGCGAGCAGGCCGGCCGTGATCGCCGGGCCGCCGAACCCCAGCACACCCCACACCATCGAGATCGCCGCGAACGCCCGCGGTCGGAGCCGGTTGGGGTACGACAACCCGACGGCGGCGAGCGCGACCGAGATCACGAGACCGCCGCCGCTGCCCTCCAGCGCCCGTGCGACGACGAGCATCGGCATGTTCGGCGCCGCCGCGGCCGCCGCGCTCGACGCGAGGAACCACAGGCCGGTGACCCGGAACGTGCGGCGTACGCCGACCGCATCGATGATCGGTCCGGCGGTGATGCCGGCGACCGCCGACGTGGCCAGGAAGGCGGTGATCACCCACGGCAGCAGTGCGACCCCGCCCAGGTCATCGGCGATCGAGGGCAGCGCGGCGACGAGGGCGAGCCCGTCGAACGCGGCGATCGCCACGATCGTGAGGTTGGCCAGGGTGACCGGAAGGTAGCGGGGCGACCAGATTCCGCCGCCGGGATCGTCGCCCCGTGCGTCGTCGTTGTCAGGTGCCATCAGCCGAACGCTACTGACCGACCGGGTCGACGATCCGGTCGGGAACCGAAACGGCTTGGTGGGCGTCGAA
>CAXAWD010000573.1:0-2448 GCA_963972325.1 uncultured Acidimicrobiaceae bacterium | reverse complement strand
GTCGCCGTTGATCGAGTTGTCGCCGGTGAGCAGACCGACCTGTTCCTCACCGTGGATCTCGGTCAGGTCCCTGAACTTCTGGTTGGACAGCGCCTTGATCGGAGCGGTGTAGAACGCACGTCGACCGCTCCGCAACGCCACCTCGACGCCGTACTCGGCGACCACGGTCTTGCCGCTGCCGGTCGGTGCCGCCACGATGACGTGCTCGCCGGCGTCGAGCGCGTCGAGCGCGTCGAGCTGGAACGTGTCCAGTTCGAACGAGTAGCGGGCGAGGATGTCGTCCCGGTCGGGCCGCACCACCTCAGTGTGCCAGGCCGGACATCGGTCAGCCGGCCTCGTTGTTGGCACGACGCCGCTGCACGATGCGCCCGATCAGGATCGCGACGAAATACAGCACGACCATCGGCACCGAGAGGGCGAGCAGCGAGATCGGGTCACCGGAGGGTGTGATCGCGGCGGCGACGAAGAAGGTGCCGACGATCGCGTACCGCCAGGCACCGAGCAGCATCTGCGGCGTCAGCACGCCGAGGAGCTGCAGGAACACCAACATCACCGGAATCGTGAACCCGACGCCGAACGCCACGACCATCAGCGTGACCAGTCGGATGTATGGCGCGACCTGGAAGACCCCCTCGACGTCGGCCCCGGCCCAGTCGATGAGGAACTCGAGCGCACGGCCGAGCGTGCTGAACGCGATCCCGCCGCCGGTCACGAACAGCACCACCGACGAGGCGACGAATCCGATCGCGTACCGCTTCTCCGACTTGTGGAGCGCCGGCACGACGAACTTCCACAACTGCCACAACAGCACCGGTAGGGCGAGGATGATCCCGCCGTAGAACGCGACACGAAGCCTCGTCGTCAGACCCTCGACCGGGTCGAGGAAGACCAGTCTGACCTCGTCCTTGACCGGGTCGTAGGAGGTGCCGCAGTACCCAGCGGGCTTGCGGCGGCACAGGTCGAGGTACGGCTTCGTCAGCCAGCCGAGCACGGTGTCGTAGAACGCCACCACGATCACGGCGCCGAGCAGTATGGCCAGACCGGAGCGGATGATCCGCATCCGGAGCTCGGCCAGGTGCTCGAACAGGCTCATCTGCGCGTCGGGGTCGGGCTTGTCCGCCCGGCGGAACCTGCTCATCGTTCGGTGTCGGCCTCGTCGGTCGGTTCGTCGACCTCGGTGGCCGTCTCGTCACCGGTCGGTGTCTCGTTCCTCGTTCCGATGTCGGGTGATGACGCCTCGGCGAGCTGGGGTGAGGGCGCCAACGTCGATTCTCCGCTGAACGGCGAAGGCTTCGAGTCGGGCGCCGTGGTCGGCGCGTCGTCGGCGCTCGTGTCGGCGCCGGTGTCGAACGATGGTGGCGGGACGGTCGGTTCCGAGTCGGGGTCGGCCGGCGCCAGGTCGGCCATGCTCCCCGACTTGGGCTTCTCGTCGCGTTCACCGTCTTGCAGCTTGGTGAAGTCGGCCGAGTCGCGGAGCACGTTCGCCGTGTCGCGGATCTCGCGCATCGGCTCTTCCACGGCTGCCCGGAACTCGCTCTGGAAGCCGGTGGACATCTTCTTCAACTCGGCGTAGGCCTGCCCCGCCTTCCGCATGGCCTCGGGCAACTTCTCCGGACCGAGCACGACGAGGGCGAGCAGCAAAATGATGATGATCTCGCTGCCCTGGAGGTTGAACACGGAGCGCAGTCTACGAGGCTGGCAGGATAGGAACGCGTGCAACAACGACTCCCCTCCCTCCTCGACCCACCGATCACCTTCGCCCACCGGGGTGCCAAGGCGTATGCGCCGGAGAACACGATCGAGGCGTTCACACTCGCCCTGAAGCTCGGCGCCTCCGGTCTCGAGAGCGACGTCTGGGTCACCGCCGACGGCGTCGCCGTGCTCGACCACGACGGAGCGATCAAGGTCGGGCGCTTCCGCAAACGGCGGCCGATCGGCGAGATGCGACGTGACGAACTGCCCGAACACATCCCGACCCTCGCCGAGCTGTTCGAGACCTGTGGCACCGACTACCACCTGTCGCTCGACCTGAAGGGACCGGACACCGGCGAGGCGGTGATCGAAACCGTGCGCGAGCAGGCGCCGGAGCTGCTCCCCCGGTTGTGGCTGTGCCACCACGACCTCGACGCGCTCGCACCGCTCCGAGAGGTCGACGCCGACGTCAAACTGGTCGATTCGACACGACTCAACAAGATCGACGAGGGCCCCGAGCGGCGTGCGGCGCGACTGGCGGATCTCGGCATCGACGGGATCAACCTCCGCAAGGCCGACTGGAACGGCGGCCTCGTGGCGCTGTTCCACCGGTTCGAGCGAACGGCGTTCTCGTGGGATCTCCAGCACGAACACCTGTTGCGCCCGGCGTTCCGGATGGGTATCGACGCCGTGTACAGCGACTACGTCGACCGGATGGTCGATGCCTTCGACGCCGAGATCGGCTCCGGCGCCCCG
>CAXAWD010000572.1:0-2449 GCA_963972325.1 uncultured Acidimicrobiaceae bacterium | reverse complement strand
GGTGGTGGGGGGGGGGGGGGGCCGGCTGGGGGGCGACGACGACCCGCCGATGACCAGTTTCCTCGCCGAGCAGCTGTCGACCGCCCACTGGTTCGACCAGCGCGACACCCGCGCGGCGCTCGGCTGGGAACCCGCCGTGTCGCTCACCGCCGGATTCGCCCGGCTCCGCCGGTCGTTCGAGCGCACCTGACCCGCCCCGGACCGGCGGCATCCGACCACGACGTGATGCGGTGACGCCCGGGCGGCATCGGACGAGCATCGGAAACTAGGGTCGGTGGGCATGTCACCTGCAGTCGGCCGCCGGCGGGAGGCCGCCGTCGCAGTCGACCGATTGCGTTCCGGCGCTCGGGCGGTGGTGCTCGACGGCGTCGCCGGATCGGGGAAGAGCACCTGTCTCACCGCAATCGTCGAGCAGGTCGGCCAGGGTCGCACGGTGCATCTCGCCCGATTGACCGCGTTGGATCCGGAGCTGCCGTTCGGAGCGCTCTCCCAGATCGTCGGACGCGCCGACGTCGAGCCGGGGACGGCCCTCGCGACCGCACTCGGACACGACACCGATCGCGACGTCCGGATATCGGTGGGCGAGGTCGCCTACGCCTTCGTCGACTGGCTGTCCGGGCTGGACTCGCCGATCATCGCGGTCGACGACGTCCACTGGATCGACCACAGCAGCGCGACCGCTCTCGCGGCCGGGATGCGATCCGGGTCGGCCCGTTGGCTGCTCACCCGACGGTCCGACACCGAGTCGCTCATCGAGGTCGAGCGGCTGCTCGGCGCCGACGCCGTGGCCACGGTGAGGCTGCAGCCGCTCACGGCCGAGGCGGTCGCCGCGATCGCTGAGAGCATCACC
Source organism: uncultured Acidimicrobiaceae bacterium (assembly GCA_963972325.1). Taxonomy (GTDB): domain Bacteria; phylum Actinomycetota; class Acidimicrobiia; order Acidimicrobiales; family Ilumatobacteraceae; genus Ilumatobacter. Next base: position 1,599 of record CAXAWD010000572.1, on the reverse strand, counting down.
GGGCGACGATGGTCCCCCGCTGCGATCGACCATCTCGCCTCGGTGAGCGGGGCCAACCCGCTGTACGTCTCCGAACTCGTCGAGCTGTACCCGGCCGGGCTCCCCGACGAACTCGACCGCATCCCCACGACCGCCGAGCGGCTCTACAAAGCGCGGCTCGACGCCGTCGACGAGTCGGTGATCGAGGTGCTCGGCATGGTCGCGCTGACGCCCGACCCCACGCTGCGGATCCTCGCCGCGGCGACCAGCGGCATCGCCCTCGAAGCCGTCCTCGGGGCCGCGGCGAAAGCCGGTCTCGTGCGCGTCGACGCCGAGCGGGTGGTGTTCCGGCATCCGCTCGTCGGTGAGTCGGTTCGTGCTCGCCTCGACGGCACGCTCACGGCCAGGCTGCATCGCGCGTTGGCCGAGGTCACCGATGCCCCCGACGCCCGCGTGTACCACCTCGGACTCGGAACCGTGGCCGCCGACGCCGCGATCGCGACGATGCTGGAGGACCATGCTCGACTCCTCGTCGACCGGGGCGCCCCCCAACGCGCCGCGCAGTTGCTCCGACGATCGATCCAGCTCACACCCGTCGGAACCGAGCACCGAGCGGACATCTGCCGTCGACGGCTCGCGGCAGGGACCGCGAGCACCGCGGTCGGCGACTGGCCGGGTGCGGTCGAGTTCCTCGGACCACAGCTGCTCGCCGAGCACGATCCGTGTTGGCCGACCCTCGACCCGGATCTCCTCGCGGCGGCCGGATCGGCGCTGATCGTGGCGACCGAGCGGACCGACGGCCCGGCGGCGGCCGAGCACGTGGCCGCGCAGTTGCGTCGTCGCCCCGCTCCCGACGCGCTGCGAGCCACCTCGGTCCACATGCAGGTCCGGCTCCGCCAGTTGGTCGACCTGCACGACGGGGCCGACCTCGCGGCCCGGGAACTCCTTCCACTCGAGCAGCATCCCGACCCACGGATCGCCGTCACGGCGACGGTGGCCCACCGCAGCGCCCGCTACCTCGTGGGCGAGCCCGTCGAGCTCGACGGTCTGCTCGACGTGGTGAAGCCGTTCGCCGACGCGTCGCCGCAGGGCGCGCTCTGGCACCTCACCGAACTGTTGGCATGGGACGACCGGTTCGACGAGGCCCGCGCTGCATGCGATCTCCTGCTCGACCGGCACCCCGGCCTGTCCGAACGGAGCCACACGCTGGGGCTGCTGGCCCGCGTCGAGCGCCGATCGGGCAACTGGCGTCGGGCCTCCGATCTGCTCGATGAGGTCGTTCGACTCTCGGCAGCGGGCGGCGGTGTCGCCGCGCTGTACGACGCTCGCGACCGCGCCTGGTTGGCAGCGGCTCGCGGCAACGACGTCGAGGCCGAGTCACTGGCCGCCCAACTGCTGGCAGCCGTGAGTTCGGTTCCGCCCACGGTGGCCGTGGAGTTCTGGGGAATCGCAGGATTCGTGGCGCTGGCCGGGCTCCGATTCGACGTCGCCACCGACCGACTCGAGCAGGCCGCTGCCGCGGCAGGCGTCGCCGGCGTCGACGACGCACGGGCCTTCGATTGGCGGCTCGACTACGTGGAGGCGCTCGACGCCACCCGCCGAACGGAACCGGGGACGGAG
>CAXAWD010000571.1:0-2457 GCA_963972325.1 uncultured Acidimicrobiaceae bacterium | reverse complement strand
AGTGCAACGGATGTCTTCGACCAGCCGAGTACGGCGAGGCCGGTCTGGCGGACCCGTTGCATCAACACGGCGGTCACCTCTTCGCTCGCGGTCGGTCGGCGGGTGGTGGCACCGAGCTGCATCGATCCGAGCCGCCGTTCGACCCGCTCGACCACATCGTCGCGGTCGTCGTCCCACACGATGGTCGAGCGTTCGTCGATCTCGTCGCCGAACGTCATCGCCACGTCATCGGCATCGAGGGCCGCGGCGAGCCGGATCCGTGAGCGGTCGCGTTTGCCGTCCAGGTCGGCCGCCACGACGAACGCCTCGTGAGCGAGCGGGTCGGTGTCGGGCAACCAGGCGCCCGACCCGGTGCGGAGTTGGAACTGGCCGGGCCGCCGGCGAGCCGCCAAGCGGTCGGGGAACGCGTGCAGCAACACGGCGCCGGCACGATCGGCGTCGATCAGGTCGGTGTCGAACCGGATCCGGAGGCGGCGCGCCAGGTCGGCGGCGCGGTCGCGCAACCGTCGGACGGCGCCGCGGTCGGCCCGGTCGTGGCCGGCGCGGCCCGACAGCACGAGGAGCCGCAACGACAGGTCGGCCGGCAGGTCGTCGGGGCGGCCACGGAACAGGTCGCGCTCGTCGATCAGCACGGCCAACGCACAGCCGAGCGGCGAGGGTTCGGCGACGAGCATTCGCGCCAGGCGAGGGTGGACGGGCAGCCCGAGCATCTTGCGACCGACGTCGGTCGGCCGACCGTCGTCGTCGAGCGCACCGAGGTCGGTCAACAGTTCGGTCGCCGCTCGCATCGCCTTGCGAGGAGGAGGGGTGATGAACGCGAGGTCGTCGCTCGGGGTGCCCCACGCCGCGAGTTCGAGCGCGAGCCCCGACAGGTCGACCTCGTCGATCTCGGGGGAGCGGTGAGCGGCGCGACTGCCGTGCTCGATCTTGCTCCACAGTCGGTAGCACGCACCCGGCTCGACACGTCCGGCCCGGCCGGCACGCTGGTCGGCCGAGGCTCGGCTCGTGGTGATCGTGGTGAGGCGCGACATGCCGGTGCGGGTGTCGAACCGCGGGGCGCGCGCCAGGCCGGAATCGACGACGACCCGTACGCCGTCGACGGTCAGCGACGTCTCGGCGATGTCGGTCGACAGCACCACCCGGCGTCGTCCCGGCGGCGAGGGCGCCAGCGCTCGATCCTGGTCGGAGAGCGACAGGGCGCCCGCCAGTGGGTACACGTCGACGTCGGCGCCGACCGAACCCTCGAGCGCCGACTTGGTGCGGTTGATCTCGCCGATGCCCGGCAGGAACACGAGCACGTCGCCCGTCTGTTCGCGCAGTGCCTGCAGCACGGCGCTCGCCGTTGCGTCCTCGACCCGGTCGCGTTTGCCACGCGGGAGCCACACCAGATCGACCGGATGCATCCGTCCGTCGCTCTCGATCACCGGCGCGTCGTCGAGCACGTCGACGAGGCCGGCCGTGTCGGGCGTGGCCGACATGGCCAGCAGCCGCAGGTCGGGCCGGAGCGTCGCCGCGGCGTCGGTGATCAGCGCCAACCCGAGGTCGGTCGGCAGGTTGCGTTCGTGGACCTCGTCGAAGATGACGATGCCGACGCCCGGGAGCTCCGGGTCGTTCTGGAGCCGCCGGGTGAGGATGCCCTCGGTGACGACCTCGACTCGGGTGTCGGCCCCGATGTGGCGTTCGTCGCGGGTCTGGTAACCGACGGTGCCGCCGACCGACTCACCGAGCAGGTCGGCCATGCGGCGAGCGGCGGCACGTGTGGCGAGCCGTCGCGGCTCGAGCATCAGGATGCGGTGCCCCGCCAGCCAGGGCTCGTCGAGGAGTGCCAGCGGCACGAGCGTCGTCTTGCCGGCGCCCGGCGGAGCGACGAGCACCGCTCGGCGGCGATCGGCCAGAGCGGCGCGCAGCGCCGGGAAGGTCTCGACGACCGGGAGGTCGGGGAGCGGGCGCTCGGGGCTGCCCGGCACGGTCACCCGGCGGCAGGTGTGCCGGCGAACGCGCCCGGGTCACCCGCCGCCGGGATCGTCGGCACGTTCCACTTCGTGGTCGCGGCGATCGCCTCGGCGACAGCGTGCCACTCGGCGCCGTTCCAGCCCTGTGCCGTGGCAACGACGTCGCGATCGACGCGTGTGAACACGAACGCGGGCAGCTGCTCGAGGCCCATCGCCTGCACGAGCGTGCGGTCGGGGTCGCAGAACACCAGGAACCGTTCGGTCAACGGGCCGAGGAACGCCTTGGCGTCGTCGTCGTCGGCCGTGACGACGAAGTTGACCCGGACGTCGGCGCCACGGAACTCCTCGAGGATCCGCACTGCGGTGTCGAGGACCCACGCACTCTCGTTGGTGTACGGGTCGAGCACCACGCTCGCGAGGTGGAACGTGGTCAACCACTCGCTGAGGGGGCGCGCCTCACCGTCGAGCGGTGCGAGCTGGAGGTCATCAGGCAGTTTCGTCGCCA
>CAXAWD010000570.1:0-2466 GCA_963972325.1 uncultured Acidimicrobiaceae bacterium | reverse complement strand
AGCGAGGCCGGTCCGTACAGGTGCAGGAAATCCTCGTTCGGGGCCTTCCCCTCCTGGACCAGCTTGGGGAAGACGAGCATGAAGCCCTCTTCCATCGACGAGCCCGTCGCCCGATACAGCCCGCGCAGGGGAGCCACGATCACCGCCAACACCGCCGCCACCGACACGATCGTCGCCCGCGACGAGCTCGATGTCGGGCGACGGAGTTCGCCACCCAGCACGAAGGGCGTCGGTGTCTCGCTCGTGGCCACGCCGCGACGGTAGCGACCCGAACGACTCAACCGAGGAACCGCCTCCGACACGGTCGTGAGCCCTAGTCTCGGCTGGTCATGACCGAAGCGCCGACGGCCGCGGCCGAACTCGATCGACACGTCGCCGATCTGCTCGATCGCGGCATCCGGCGGATCCATGTCCTCGCCTGGCGCGACCTCGCCGATCGTGATGCCGGGGGCTCCGAGGTCCACGCCGACGAGTTCATGCGCCGCTGGGCCGACCGAGGGCTCGACGTCCTGCACCGCACCTCCTCGGCCGAGGGCCTCACCGAGACCGACACCCGCAACGGCTATCGGGTCGTCCGCCGCGGCAGCCGCTACTCGGTGTTCCCCCGCACGATCGTCTCCGAAGTCACCCGGCGGATGGGCCCCTACGACGCCCTCGTCGAGATCTGGAACGGCGTGCCCTGGTTCTCGCCGGTCTGGTGCCGCCGCCCACACGTGACCATGCTCCACCACGTCCACGGCCCGATGTGGGACCAGGTGATGCCCGCCCCGCTCGCGCCCGTCGGTCGGTTCCTCGAAGCCCGCTTCGCACCCCCGTTCTACCGTCGCGGTCTCACCGTCACCCCCTCCGACGCCACGCGGGAGGAGCTGATCGAACTCGGCTTCCGCCCCGACCGCGTCCAGGCCCATCCCAACGGCGTCGACCCGATCTTCCGGCCGGGCGGCGACAAGACGCCGTACCCGTCGATCGTGGCGGTCGGTCGACTCGCCCCGGTCAAGCGGTTCGATCGTGTGATCGACGCCGCGATCGAGGCCCGCCGGAGCGTCCCCGACCTGCGCCTGGAGATCGTCGGCGGCGGCCCTCTGCACGACGAGCTGCAGGCCCGCGTCGACGCCGCCGGTGCGGGTGAGTGGATCACGCTGGCCGGCCGCAAGAGCCATGAGGAACTGATCTCCCTCTATCAGCGCTCGTGGCTCGTGGTCAGCGGATCGATCGCCGAGGGCTGGGGGCTCAGCCTCACCGAGGGTGCCGCGTGTGGAACCCCCTGCGTCGCCACCGACATCCGTGGACATCGCAGCAGCGTGCGCGATGGCATCTCGGGTGTCCTGACCGCGCCCGACGCGCTCGGCACCGCCCTTGCCGACGTGCTGAACGACCCCGCCCGACTGGACCGATTGCGCGACGGAGCGCTCACGTGGGCCTCGACGCTCACGTGGGATGCATCCGCCCTCGGCATCACGAAGGCCCTGCACAGCGAGGTCGTCGCAGCCCAGCGGCGGTCCGGATAGCGTTCCGCCACTGTGCGCAGCGTGATCGTGCTCCCGACCTACAACGAACGGGAGAACATCGAGGTCTTCCTCCGGTCGGTCCGCGACACCGGCGCGTCCGTCGACGTGCTCGTCGTCGACGACGCGAGCCCCGACGGCACCGCCGACGCGGCCCGGGCGCTCGCCGACGAACTCGGCGGCATCGCGGTGCTCGACCGCACTGCGAAGGACGGTCTCGGCAGCGCCTACCGAGCCGGGTTCGAGCAGGTGCTGGCCGAGGACTACGACGTGATCTTCTCGATGGACGCCGACCTCTCCCACGACCCGGCCGTAATTCCCGAGATGCTCCGATTGCTCGAGGAGGGCGCCGACGCCGTCGTCGGCTCACGGTACGTCCGCGGTGGCGGCACCACCGACTGGCCGACCCACCGGCGGCTGCTGTCCAAGTGGGGCAACGCCTACACCCGCACCGCGCTTCGTCTCCCGGTCAACGACTGCACCTCGGGCTATCGGGCCTACAGTGCGGCCGCTCTCCGTTCGATCGAGCCGACCACCACCCAGGCCGAGGGCTACGCGTTCCTGACCGAACTGGTGCGTCGCCTGGCCCGGACGGGCCACTCGATCGTGGAGACCCCGATCATCTTCCGCGACCGTGAGCGCGGCAAGTCGAAGATGTCGGGTCGCATCGTCGTCGAGTCGATGTGGCTGGTCACCACGTGGGGCGTCGCCGATCGTGCCCGCCGGCTGACCGGGCGCGCCTGATTCAGCCGTAGCGCCGGCGATGGCGCCGGACGCGTCGCCGGAGCCCCGTCAACGCCCACAGCGCCCGCATCCCGGCCCCCAACCCGACCGAGGAACCTGCCACGTCGCTCCACTCGCGCAGCGGCACCTCGATCACCGGTTCGGCGTGCTGGTTCGGGTCGGCCAGCAGTCGAGCGAGGAGCTCGACGTCAAACGCCCACCGGTCGGAGAACGGGTC
>CAXAWD010000569.1:0-2467 GCA_963972325.1 uncultured Acidimicrobiaceae bacterium | reverse complement strand
CGACCGACGGGACCAGGGCGAGCGCGGCGGTGGCGGCGACGACGACACAGCGGTGGAGTGACCTCATGGCCGACAGGCTGACGCGCGGTTCTGTGCAGGAGTCGACACCCAGATGAACCCGACCTGAACAGTGTCTGCACGTTTCGGAAGCGCTCGTCCGGCCACAGCACATTGCGACTGCTGCTCGGCGCGACCGTCCGGCAGCGACGTCTCAGAGCCGTTCGAGGATCGCCGCCCGTTTGGTGTCGAACTCGTCGCCGGTGATGAGGCCACGGTCACGGAGCATCTCGAGCTCGGCGAGCGCCGACACGGTATTCGGCTGCGCGTCGGACACCGACTGTGCAGGCACCGACGGGGCCGGTTCGGGGTCGACTTGCCGGGTCGGCAGTGCGAGTGATTTGCCGGTGTAGGCCTGCAGCCCCCAGATGAAACCGCCCATGCCGACCCCGACGAGCGCCGCAGCGGCCAACACCACCGGAACACTCGGCTCGCATCCGTCGAAGCCGCAGAACTGGTTCCGGTTCGCGCGTTCTTCGCCGATGGCATAGACGATGACGCCAACCACCATGGTGAGGGCGCCGAGCACGATCACGAGCATGCCGCGCTGCTTGCGCTGGGCGTCGGACGCCGACTGCGAACCCGTTGACGCTCCCGGAGCGTTCACTCCTGTCATGGACAGTTTTTCGGTCGGTCGCTGCAGCCACTTGAGGCCGAGCGATGGGCGACACGCTCGGAGAGCGCCGAAACACCGCTCCTCGCCACGACGCTGATCCATCCTGACGGCATCGAACCTCGCCGGGGGTACGTGCCGCAGAGCAGCACTGACCCCCTTCGGCGCGCTGACCGTCACCGGTCGAGGGTACGCCCGGCTCCCGTTCGCCCGATCGGTGGCGCGAGACTCGCGCATGGCCTACATCGAACGGCGCGCGCACGACGCCGACGCCCACATCATGGAGCCGCCGACCTGGTTGCGCGACCACGCCGACCCCGACATCCGCGACCGGATCGAGATCCCGACCTACGCGAACGAACTCGCGCAGACCGGCGATGCGACCGCCGGCGACGCACCGGCGCCCGAGGACCTCGACGCGATCTTCGCCCGGCTGACCGAACGCCATCGCAGCGACGAGTTCCTCGCCACCGAGGCGACCGACGTGATGCAGCGCAAGAACTTCGCCGCCACCGGCGGGTTCCTCGCCGACGACCGACCCCGGGTGCTCGACTACATCGGCGTCGACAGCCAACTGCTGTTCAACACGTTCCACAACAGCCGCCTGTACCAGTGGGAGCACAGCGGCGATCTCGACCTCGCCTACGGCGCCGCCCGCGCCCACAACCGCGGCATGGCCGAGTTCTGCTCGGTCGACGACCGATTGCTCGCCACCTGCTACGTGCCGCTCGCCGACTTCGACCGCGCCGACGCGATGGCGACCGAGGCGATCGAGATGGGCGCCGCCGCACTCCTGGTGGCGTCCGGATGCCCGGCCGGGCACTCGCCCTCGCACCGTGAACTCGACCGGGTCTGGCGCCAGGCCGAGGAGGCGGGCATCCCGATCGTGTTCCACGTCGGCGGCACCGGCGACCTGATCGACCCCGACTACTTCCACAACGGCCTGCCGATCCCACCCGACTTCCACGGCGGCGCCGAGAACTTCCGCTCGGTCGACTACATGGCGATCCCGTTCCCGCCGATGCAGACGCTCGCCACGATGATCTTCGACGGCGTGCTCGACCGACACCCGAGCCTCAAGATCGGCGTGATCGAGCAGGGGTGCATCTGGCTGCCGAGTTGGCTGAAGCAGATGGAGTCGGCGATGGATGCGTTCGGGCGCCACGAGGAACGCCTCCGTCAGCTCTCGATGACGCCGGGAGAGTTCGTCGAACGGCAGGTCCGCGTGACCCCGTACCCGACGGAGGACATCGGATGGGTGACCGACCAGGTCGGTCCGAACATCCTGCTGTTCAACACCGACTACCCGCACGTCGAAGGCGGACGCCGACCGTTCGAACGGTTCGAACGCAGCCTCGGCGACCGGCCCGACGACGTGCGCGACCGCTTCTACGCCGACAACTTCATCGACCTGATGGGTTCGGCGGTCAGCGCCCTCGTCTGAACGCGAGCACGACGCGAGGTCGATCAGGCCTCGTCGGTCGGTTCGATTCTCACGAACGCCGGCGCCGCCGGGCGAGGAGCGCCACGAGTTGCGCGCCGGGACGCGGCCGCCTTCCGCCGGCGCAGATGGTGCCCCGCTCCAGCGAGTACACGGTCCGAGGTGATGGCGACCCCGCCGACCCAGACGATCGCGACGATTGCGACGATCGCGACGATCGCGGAATCGGGGGCGGCATGATCGGCCGCGTCGTCCGGGCGGCGCTGGCGCGATCCGGGCTTCTCCGTTGGAGCACGTTCGGGATGTTCACGATTCACCTCTGTACGTCGAAGCGGCCCGACCTCCTCGGGCCTCGC
>CAXAWD010000568.1:0-2494 GCA_963972325.1 uncultured Acidimicrobiaceae bacterium | reverse complement strand
CCGACAAGGTGGGGTCGATGGGCCGTCCGTTCATGCACCTCTCCGTCCGTGTGATCGACGACGAGGGTGCCGACGTGGCACCCGGCGAGATCGGTGAGATGGTGGTGCAGGGCTACAAGGTGTCGCCCGGGTACTGGCGTGATCCCGACGTCACCGAGGCCAGCCGACCCGACGGCTGGTTCCGCACGGGCGACCACGTCCGCCAGGATGCCGACGGGTACCTCTGGTACATGGATCGCGCCAAGGACATGATCAAGTCGGGTGGCGAGAACGTCGCCAGCGCGGAGATCGAACGGGTCGTGCTCAGCCACCCGGACGTCGCCGAGGCAGCGGTGATCGGGGTGCCCGACGACCGCTGGACCGAGGTGCCGGCCGCGTACGTCGTCGCCCGTACCGGCGCCACGCTGTCGCCGGACGACGTACGTGAGTTCTGCCGGGAGCGGCTCGCCAAGTTCAAGGTGCCGGCGCACGTGATCGTCGAGGAGACGCTGCCGCGCAACGACTCGGGCAAGGTGCTGAAGCGGGTGCTGCGCGAGCGGGGTGACGTCGGATGATCGAGCCGGGTGATCGGGTCGTCGCCGCTGTCGTCGGTCCGAAGCGCCCGGACCGTTCGGACGACGCGGCGGGCGTTGTCCGCAACCGCTGCCGGTCTGGCAGAATGCGATCGTGCGACTCCGCAGCCAGCTGATCCCGTGGAAGGTGGCAGGCCGTGTCTCCGAGCGCATGATCTCGGGCGACGACGTCGTGCGCTCCACCGGTTGGGTGTTCAACAACGAGACCGGTGACGACCTGACGTTGGCCGAGTTCGTCGCAACCGGCGACGACGAGGTGCCCGCCTTCCTCGAGACCTTCGGGTTGCGCAGCCCTGACAACCAGAGCAAGACGATGGTCGAGATCGGCGCCGGGATCGGCCGGATGACCTGTGCGTTCACGCGCGAGTTCGGTGGCGTCGTCGCCGCCGATCTCGATGCCGGATTCCTCGAACGGTGCTATGAGACGGTCGGCCGCTTCGGCAAGGTCGAGCGATTGCAGACCCTCGAGGTCGCCGACGGCCGCACCCTCGATCTGCGGCCCAACTCGGCCGACCTGGCGTTCAGCTACATCACCTTGCAGCACTGCAACGAAGACGACGCGCTCGAGCTCGCGTCCGAGGCGGTGCGGGTCGTGCGCCCCGGCGGCAAGATCGCCCTCAACTTCCGGGGGCCGGCCACGTCCGATCTGTTGTTGGTGCCGGCCGGTGCCGTCGTGCGCAGCATGTACCGGCTGCCCAAGGTCGGCGACTGGCTGTCGCGCCAGCGGATGGTGACCCGCCTCGCATGGCAGGCATCGCGCCTGCATCCCGACCAGGTGACCGGCCCGCTCTCACCGCAGCTGACCGGCATCGAGGTGTGGACCAACCCGAAGAGCAAGCTGACGGCGTACGGCGCCAACATGCGCACCTTCGAAGGCATCAACCCCCACCACTGGTGGTTGATCGCCACCGTCACCTGAGCAGCATCCGGCGGGCCGGTTCCTTCGTCCGGCGATGGCGTCGAGCCGTGGTCCGAGGACGTCTCGGTCGGTGTTCGTCCGTCCGTCTCCTCGATGTGACGCATCACGGCGTGCCGAGTGCTCGGCGAATTGACAACCGGGCATACCGACCAGTATGCATGTTCCCCACGCAGCGGTCCGACACGCGGACGCGCGCACGAGGGGAAAACGAGGGGATTCCATGTCAACCACCAAGGCCGACGCGACCATTTTCGAAGAGATCCAGGTCCGAGGGGTTCGTACGGATCGGGAGCGCTCGCTACTGCCCGACCCGGACCTCCCAGACCTCGGGTACCGGGTGATCTCCGCCGACGATCACGTGCTCGAGACGCCCGATCTGTTCGAGGGCCGCGTCCCGGCCAAGTTCGCCGACGACGCCCCCCGCATCGTGCGCGGACCCGACGGCGGCGACTTCTGGCTCATCGAGGGAGTGCCCGACGGCATGGGTGACTGGAACGTCGCCAGCGGACGCCCGATGGGCGAATGGACCATCGAGCCGCTCCAGTTCGACGAGGTTCGCCGAGGCGGCTGGGACCCGACCGCTCGGCTCCGCGACATGGACCTCACCGGCATGATCGCCTCGGTGAACTTCCCGTCGGGTATCTGGGGGTTCGCCGGCCAGCGGTTCATGCGGATGGCCGACCCGGAGCTCGGACATGCCTGCATGCGGGCGTACAACGACTGGGTCGTCGACGTCTGGTCGGCCGCCGACCCCGTGCGGCTCGTGCCCTACCAGGTGCCGTGGTTCACCGACATGGACCTCGCGGTCGCCGAGATCGAACGCAACGCCGCACGCGGCGTGCGCTGCGTCAGCTTCAGCGAGAACCCCGAGAAGATCGGGCTGCCGTCGCTCTACACCGACTACTGGGACCCGTTCTTCCGTGCGTGCGAGGAGACCGGCACGGTGATCAACCTGCACGTCGGGTCCTCGTCGCACATCTCCAAGCCGTCGACCGATTCCCCC
>CAXAWD010000567.1:0-2500 GCA_963972325.1 uncultured Acidimicrobiaceae bacterium | reverse complement strand
CAACCCCGTGCTCCCCTCCACCGTGCCGAAGCCCGAGGAGGCCTACGGCCACGCCAAGCTCGCTGCCGAGTGGGCGTGCCTCGATGCCGTCCGCGACGGCCTCGACGTGTCGATCGTGCGTCCGCGCACGATCCTCGGCCACGGGAGGCTCGGCATCTTCGGCATCCTGTTCGACTGGATCGCCGACGGTGCCGACCCGATCGTGCTCGGTGACGGGTCCAACCGATACCAGTTCGTGCACGCCGACGACCTCGCCGATGCGTGCATTGCCGCCGGGGTCTCCCCCGGCCCCGGGGTGTTCAACATCGGCACCGACCGGTTCGGCACGATGTTCGAGACGCTCGATGCGCTCTGCCGTCATGCGGCGACCGGCGCCGAGGTTCGTCGTGTACCCGCCGGCCCCGCCGGCGCCGCGATGCACCTCACGGCCCGCCTCGGGTTGACGCCGTTCGCCCCGTACCACTGGCTGATGTACTCGAAGTCGATGTGGTTCGACCTGGAGCATGCGCGAAACAAACTCGCGTGGGAGCCACGATGGTCGACCGATGACATGTTCGCTCAGAGCTACGACTGGTTCGTGGCACACCGTGCAGCCACGCAGGACGCTTCCGCCAGCCACCACCGGCGGTCGGCTCGGCAGGGTCTGCTCGGCATGGTGAAGCACGCGACACGCGTCCTCCCGCGGGCCGGGGCGCGGCCGTGACCGTCGTGGCCGACGATCCGGCGACCTCGCGCCTCGAGCGCATGACGGGCACCAGCTGGTGGCGTCTGTTTCGCCACACCTTGCCGATCTACATCCTGTCCCGGTTCTGTGTGCTCGCCGGTGCCGCGGTCGTCGCGGCCGAACTCCGCGTCGACGCCAACCTGGCCGAGGAGCGAGGGCTCCCGGCCGGCGACCCGCACAGCACGACCAACGTCGGGAGCGCGATCCGCCCGATGCTCGACGTGCTGACCTCGTGGGACGGCCTCTGGTACATGGACATCGTCCGCAACGGGTACCCGAGCTCAATCCCGCCGAACGTCACGTACTTCGTCGACGAAGCCCGCGCCGCCTTCTTCCCGCTGTTCCCCCTGGCGGGGCGAGCGTTCGACCGCATCTTCCCCGGCGGTGACTCGTTGGCGGTCCTGGTCATGAACGCGATCCTCGGACTGATCGCCGTCGTGCTCTTCGCGCTCATCGCCGACCACCTCTACGGCGAACGGGTCGCTCGCACCACCGCCACCCTGGCGGCACTCTTCCCCGGCAGTTTCGTCCTGTCGTTCGCGTACAGCGAGGCGCTCATGCTCACGCTGGCCGCCGGTTGCCTCCTGATGCTGCTGTACGAGGAGTGGACCGCGGCCGGGGTACTGGCGGCGTTCGCCACCGCGACCCGCCCCAACGGTGTCGCGCTCGTCGTCGCGTGTCTCGTCGCCGCCGGGTTCGCGATCCGCGAGCGTCGCGACTGGAACTCGCTCACGGCCGTGCTGCTGGCCCCGGTCGGCTTCATCACGTTCCAGGTGTGGCTCGGACAACACACCGGTGAGACGGGAGCCTGGTTCCGGGTGCAACGCGAGGCGTGGGACGAGGGGGTCAGCTTCGGGTGGCGGGCCATCCGCAACACCGTCGAAGCGGTGTGGCAACCGATGACGTCGCCGACCGACACGATCACGGCCCTGAGCTTCGCTGCCACCATCATCCTGCTCGTGCTCGCCTGGAAGGCCAAGATGCCGTGGACGTTGCACGCCTATTCCTGGACGATCATCGTGTTGATGCTCGTTCCGGCCACCGTCACCGCACGCCCACGTTTCCTCTACACCGCGTTCCCGCTGCTGATCGGCGCCGCCAAGTGGTACGACCAGCACCGCCGTGAGCGTGACGAGACGCTCTGGCCGATGACGATGGCGGCCTGTGGGGCCGGGCTCGCCGCCCTCGCCGGGCTGTACGGCTCCTTCGGCGCGATTCCGTGACCGACGAGCGAGCACCCTGGTACGAGCGCGTCCTCACGCCCACGTACGTGGCGCTCGCCCTGCTCGCCTACCTCCCGGCGCTCACCGCTGCGCCGGGTCGGATGCCGAGCGACAGCAAGCTCTACCTGTACCTCGACCCGGGGCGGTTCTTCGCCGACGCCGCGTCCACGTTCGACGGCCGGCAGTTCGCGGGATGGGTGCCACACCAGCACGTCGCCTACCTCTGGCCCAGCGCACCGTGGTTCTGGCTGTTCGACACCCTCGGAGTGCCCGACTGGATCGCACACCGACTGTGGATCGGCACGATCATGCTCGCCGCCGGTCTCGGTGTTCGCTGGTGTGCCCGCCTGCTGGGGCTCGGCGCGACCGCGGCGTTCGCCGCCGCGATCACCTACCAACTGTCGCTCTACGTGCTGCCGTACGTCTCGCGCACCTCGGTGATGCTGCTGCCATGGGCAGGACTCGGTTGGATCGTCGCCTTCACGATCAGAGCCACACGCCGACATTCCTGGACCGACCCGGCTGCGATCGCACTGGTCGTGCTGACGGGCGG
>CAXAWD010000566.1:0-2503 GCA_963972325.1 uncultured Acidimicrobiaceae bacterium | reverse complement strand
CAGCACGAAGGTTCGAGCCGAAGGCCGAACCCGAGCGAAGCACCAGTTAGTCGTCGAGGAAACGGGGGCGTTCGCCGAACACGGCGATCGCCTGGCGCAGCGGTACGAGATCGCGGCGCTGCCGTCGCTCGGCTTCGGAGCGGGCCGCCGTGGCGGCGGCGCGAGCCTCGGCGAGCTCGGCGCGCAGCCGGGCGTTCTCGTACTCGAGCTCCATCACCCGCCGGATGCCCTCGAGGTTCATGCCCTGCTCGGCGAGATCCGAGATGCGCTGGAGGCGTTCGATGTCGGCGTCGCTGTACCGCCGGTTGCCACCCTGGGTGCGGGCCGGCTGCACCAGACCGCGCCGCTCGTAGATCCGGAGCGTCTGCGGGTGCATGCCGGCCAGCTCGGCGGCGACCGAGATGACGTAGACCGCGTGGTTTCGTGACCGTGGACTCATGATGTTGCGTTCCTCGGGTTCACCGTAGTCGCCGCGGCGAGTTGCTCGATCGCCGCTCGCTCGGCGTCGGTGAGTTCGGTGGGGACGGCGACGTCGATCGTGACGATCAGGTCGCCCGTGGTGGTACCGGACCGCTTGGACCGGGTCGTGATGCCCTTGCCCTTGACGCGATGCCGCGAGCCGCTCTGGGTGCCCGGCTTGATGCGCAGTTTGACCGTCGGGCCGTCGAGCGTCGGCACGTCGACCTCGGCTCCGAGCGCAGCCTCGGCGAACGTGACGGGCACGTGCACCGTGAGGTTGTCGCCCGAGCGGCCGAAGCGGTCGTCCGGCCGGACGGTGATCTCGACCAGGAGGTCGCCGGCGGGCCCGCCGTTGCGACCGGGTGCGCCCCGTCCGCCGAGCCGGATCGTCTGACCGTCCTTGACGCCGGCGGGGATCCGCACCTTGACCTCGCGAGGCCGTCGTTCGACGCCGCTGCCGTGACAGGTCGGGCAGGGGTCGGTGATGACCGAACCGGTGCCCTGGCAGTTCCGGCACGGGGTGGAGAAGGAGAACATGCCCTGGTTGTCGTCGAGTACTCCGCGGCCGCCGCAGACGCTGCACCGGGTGGGGTGGGTGCCGGGTTTGGCGCCCGAACCGTCACACGTGGAGCACTGGGCATCGCTGGTGAGGTACAGGGTGGTGGTGAGACCCTGGGCAGCGTCGGCGAACTCGAGCGTGAGCTGAGCGGTCAGGTCGGCGCCGCGCTGTGGACCGGCCGCGCCGCGGCCGGGTTGCCGGGCACCGCGCCCGAACATCTGGCCGAGCAGGTCGCCGATGTCGCCGCCCTGCATGTCGCCGACGTTGAACGAGAACCCGCCGGGGCCGCCGCCGGGTTGTCCGCCGGCCATCGGCCCGAGGCGGCGGACCTCGTCGTACTCCTTGCGCTTGGCCTCGTCGCCGAGCACGTCGTACGCGGACGACACCGCCTTGAAGCGTTCTTCGGCTGCGTCGTCGCCGGGGTTCTGGTCGGGGTGGAGTTCACGGGCGAGCTTGCGGTACGCCTTGGTGATCTCCTTGGAGGTGGCATCGGCGGCGACGCCGAGCACCTCGTAGTAGTCGGTGTCGAACCATTCGCGTTGAGCGCTCATCCGTGTTCACCTCCTGTCATGACCCAATCTCCCGCCCCGAACGCTCCGAGCCTCGCTTCGCTCGTCGTCGCTGTCACAGGGCGCATCCAGTTGCCTCTCGAGTCTCTAGTCCTTCGTTCGTACCATCGCCGGGCGAAGGGTCTTGCCCTTCCACCGGTAGCCGCTCCGCAGCACGTCGGCGACCACGACCTCGCCGCCGTCGCCCGGTTCGTGGGCGACCGCTTCGGCCACCTCGGGATCGAACGGCTGATTCTCGAGGTCGAGCGTTTCGAGACCGTGCTTCTTGAGCTCGCCGAGGAGCACGTTCAGGAGCGGTCCGACTTCGTCGGGGTGCTGGACGTATGCGGCCTCGGCGGCATCGAGCACCGGCAGGAGCGCCTCGGCGAGGCGGCCGGTGGCCCGGTCGACATCGCCGGCGGCCTGGTTGGCGCTGCGCTTGCGGAAGTTCTCGAAGTCGGCCTGCAGCCGCATCGCCGCATCTTTGTACTGATCGCGTTCGGCGATCAGCGCCGCGACGTCGACCTCGCCGAGGTCGACGGTGGCCGAGGTGTCGAGGTCGAGGCCGTCGACGATGTCGTCGAACTCGTCGGGAGCACCGTCGTCCACGTCGGCGACGTCGGCCGGGTCACCGACGTGCTGACCGATCGTTCCCTCCCAGTCGTCGACGGCCGTGTCCGGCTGTCCGACGCGTTTGCCATCCTTCCCGTAGCCCTCCTGGAGTGCATGTGACCAACCCCACCACCCCGCCGGCGTCCGCGCCCTCGACCGACGGCGAGGGCGAGCAGCCCCTGCGGGTCTGGCCCGGCACCCCCTACCCCCTGGGGGCCACCTTCGATGGCGTCGGGACGAACTTCTCGCTGTTCAGCGAACACGCCGAGGCCGTCGACCTGTGCCTGTTCGACGACGAGGGCGGCGAACGACGCGTCCCCATGGC
>CAXAWD010000565.1:0-2513 GCA_963972325.1 uncultured Acidimicrobiaceae bacterium | reverse complement strand
CGATCTGGTACACGGCTCGATCTTCCGGTTCGAGGGCATGGTGAGCGTGTTCCACCCGATCGAGGGTCCGACCTATCGCGACATGGTGCCCGAGCCGCCGCCCGCCGAACTCGCGCCGTCGTGCGCCGAGGCCGGCGTGCTCGGCGTGCTCCCCGGCATCGTCGGGTCGATCCAGGCGCTCGAAGCGATCAAGGTGATCCTCGGTCTCGGCGATCCGCTGATCGGTCGGATCCTCTCGGTCGACACGACCGAGATGGAATTCCGGGTGTTCAATCTGCGCAAGGACCCGAACAACGAGGTCACGTACGAGAACCGCGACCGGATCATCGTGCAAGAGCTCGAAGGGCTCTGCGCACCCGGCCTCTCGCACGACTGACCCGTCGGCGAGCCGCTCCGCAACACGGTCTTCCGGCTGCCGTCCACGAGGTCGCGGTTCGCTACCGTTCGGGCATGGCGATCGAGTTCGTTCCCACCGGGCAGGCGTGTGGCGCAACGGTGCGCGGCGTCGACCTCACGCAGCCGCTCGACGACGCCACCGTGGCCACTCTTCGCGCCGGGTGGCTCCGGCACCACGTGCTCGTGTTCCCCGAGCAGCGGATCGACGACGACGATCTCGAACGGTTCACGCTGGCCTTCGGCGGCTTCGGCGACGATCCGTACATCGCGCCGATCCCCGGCCGTGAGCACGTGATCGCCGTCCGGCGTGCAGCCGACGAGACCTCCCCGCTGTTCGCCGAGAACTGGCACAGCGACTGGAGCTTCCAGGCCCGGCCGCCGGCGGGCACGTGCCTGCGGTCGGTCGTGGTGCCACCCACCGGTGGCAACACGCTGTTCGCGAACCAGCACGCCGCGCTCGAGGCGATGCCTGCCGACATGCGCGCCCGGTACGAGGGCAAGGTCGCGATCCACTCGGCTCGCGGTGGCTACGCCCCGTCGGGCTTCTACGGCGACCGCGACACCGAGGCCGACCGCAGCATGGACATTCGCCCGTCCGACACGGCGATGGCCACCCAATGGCATCCGCTGATCCGGGCGCATCCCGAAACCGGCCGGCTCGGGTTCTTCAGTTGCCGCGGGTACATCATCGGACTCGAGGGCGTGCCCGACGACGAAGCCCGCGCACTGTTGGACGACCTGTTCGAGTGGCAGGGTCGCGACGAGTTCGTGTTCCGCCACGAGTGGGAGCCCGACATGCTGGTCATGTGGGATAACCGGTCGGTGCTGCACAAGGCGACCGGCGGCTACGAGGGCCACGAACGGGTGCTGCACCGCACCACGATCGTCGCTGCCTGACCACCGGTCGCCCGGCCCGAGCGCCTATTCGAGGTGTCCCGTGACGTCGAGGATGAGATCGGCACCGGTGAGCGTGAAGATGCAGAGCGAGCCCGTCGGCGAGAGCCGGGTGACCGCGTTGTTGGCCAGCACCACACCGGCGGACGTGTGGTTCAGGTTGGACGTGCCGGGCACGGTGCCACAGGGGTAGAGCGTGGCGAACCCGGGGCCGTCGGGGAAGATGATGCCGAGGTTGACGATCGCGGCGGTCGCGTCGTCGGGGACCCCGGCGCGTCCGGTGATCTGCACCTCGATGCTCTCCCCGGCCGGATTGCGGCCCTCGCCGGCGGACTCGCCGTCGACGGTGGTCTCGCCCTGCCGGGTGTCGAGGAATCGGTCGGGTGACCGGGTCTCGATCGTGTCGACATCATCGGGGACGTAGCCGGACACGTCGAGGATCACGTCGGCGGACCGGAGCGTGTAGATGCACAGCGTGCCGGTCGGGGACAGCTGGGTGATCGCGCCGTTGGGTGTGACGGTACCGGCCGCGTAGTTGATGTTCGACGACGTGGGCACGTCGCCGCACGGGTAGAGCGTGGCGAAGCCGGGGCCGTCGGGGAAGATGATCGTGGCGTTGACGATCGCCGCGGTCGCGTCGGCCGGAACGCCGCCACGATCCGCGATCTGCACTTCGATGACGGCGTCGTCGCCGGTGCGGCCGCCACCGAGGCCCTGGCCGTCGAACGTGCTCTCGGAGGCCCGGGTCTCGAGGTAGCGGGTGGGATTGATGCCGACCACGGGCGAGTCCGCCGGCGTGAAGCCGTTGATGTCGAGCGCATAGTCGGCACCGCGGAGGGTCGACACACAGACGTCGCCGTTCTCGTCGAGCGGGACGACCGTGTTGTTCGCGATGACGTCACCGGCGCCGTAGTTGAGCGTCGAGGCATTCGGCACGGTTGGGGTGCACGGGTAGATGGTTGCGAAGCCGGGACCGTCGGGGAAGATGACGGTCAGGTTGGCGACGACGCCCGTGGCATCCGCGGGGACGTCGCCCCGACCGGCCACACGGATCTTGTACACCTCGTCGTCGCCGAGTCGGCCGGTGCCGCGGAAGTCGCCGTCGAACGTGTCCTCGTAGCGGGTGTCCCAGTAGCGGGCGGGATCGATCGGGGTGATCGCGTCGGGAACGTGCGCGCTGACGTCGATGATGAGTGCCTCGCCGCCGATGTCGGGCAGGTCGC
>CAXAWD010000564.1:0-2517 GCA_963972325.1 uncultured Acidimicrobiaceae bacterium | reverse complement strand
GGTCGGGGTACGCAGGTCGACCGACCGGCCGCCGATCGCGAGCGAGTTGTCGGCGGTCTCGAAGTTCTCGCCGCGGACCAGCATCGAGGCGCCACCTTCCCGGCGGAAGATCTCGATCAGGTCGGCGTCGGTCTCACCGATCACCACGGCGCTGCCGGGCTTGATGATGCCGGCCTTCTCGGACGCGATGTCGGCCGTGGTCGGCCCCGCGAACTCGGTGTGGTCGAGCGCCACATTGGTGACGACGGCGACCTGTGCGTCGACGACGTTGGTCGCGTCCCATCGGCCGAGCATGCCGACCTCGATGACCGCGACGTCGACGGCGACGTCCGCGAACCAGCGGAACGCCGCCGCGGTGACCGCCTCGAAGTAGGTGGGTCGCACGCCGGTGATCGCCTCGATGTCGGCGACGCCGGCGATCTGCTCGGCGAAATCCTCGTCGGAGATCGGCTCGCCGTTGCGCTTGATCCGCTCGTTGACGCGTTCGAGATGCGGGCTCGTGTAGGTGCCGACCGTCAGGCCCTGGGCCACGAGCAGGCGGCTGATGATCTGGACCGTCGAGCCCTTGCCGTTGGTGCCGGTGACGTGGATGACCGGTTGGGCGAGCTGCGGATCGCCCATCGCTGCACACAGACGCGTGATCGAGTCGGTCGACGGGTCGTCGACCCGCCCGGTCTTGTCGTACGACGCATGGTCGTCGAGGTACGCGAGGGCGTCGGCGAACTCCATGATGGCGGCGCGTCTCGGCCGGGTCAGCTCGCGGCCCGGCGGGGGCGAGACGACGACTTCTTGCGCGGCAGCACCGTCGGGTTGGTCTTGTTGCGAACGGTGTCGTCGTCGATGACGACCGTGGCGACATCGGTGCGGCCCGGCAGGTCGTACATCGTGTTGAGCAGCACCTCTTCGAGGATCGCCCGCAGGCCACGTGCGCCCGTTTCGCGCAGGATCGCCAGGTCGGCGATGGCCGTGAGTCCGTCGTCGGTGAACTCGAGTTCGACGTCTTCGAACGCGAACACCTTCTGGTACTGCTTGACCAGGGAGTTCTTCGGTTCGGTCAGGATCTTGACCAGTGCTTCGCGGTCGAGCGACCGGACCACGCCGACCATCGGCAGGCGGCCGATGAACTCGGGGATCATGCCGAACTTGACGAGGTCTTCGGGCAACACCTGCGAGAAGATCTCGCCCGGGTCGCGATCGACCTTGCTGGTGACGTTGCCGTGGAACCCGACACCCTGCTGGCCGACCCGGCGCTCGATGATCTGTTCGAGCCCGGCGAACGCACCACCGAGGATGAACAGCACGTTGGTGGTGTCGATCGTGATGAATTCCTGGTGCGGGTGCTTGCGGCCACCCTGCGGCGGCACCGACGCCTGGGTGCCCTCGAGGATCTTGAGCAGCGCCTGCTGCACACCCTCTCCCGACACGTCGCGGGTGATCGACGGGTTCTCGCTCTTGCGGGCGACCTTGTCGATCTCGTCGATGTAGACGATGCCGGTCTCGGCGCGCTTCGTGTCGAAGTCGGCGGCCTGGATCAGCTTGAGGAGGATGTTCTCGACGTCTTCGCCGACGTAGCCCGCCTCGGTCAGCGCGGTGGCGTCGGCGACGGCGAACGGCACGTTGAGCATGCGGGCGAGCGTTTCGGCGAGATGGGTCTTGCCGCAGCCGGTCGGGCCCAGCATCAAGATGTTGGACTTCTGGAGCTCGACGTCGTCACGGCGACCGATACCGGCGTTCTGCTGGTACTGGATGCGCTTGTAGTGGTTGTACACCGCGACCGCGAGGATCTTCTTGGCGTCGTCCTGACCGACGACGTAGTCGTCGAGGAACGCCCGGATCTCGCGCGGGTTCGGCACCTCGTCGAACGTCAACTCACCGGTCTCGGTGAGCTCTTCTTCGATGATCTCGTTGCAGAGATCGATGCACTCGTCACAGATGTAGACGCCGGGACCGGCGATCAGCTTCTTGACCTGCTTCTGCGACTTGCCGCAGAACGAACACTTCAGCAGTTCGCCGGTGTCACCGAATTTGGCCATCTGTGTCGCCCCCTCTCCGAGTCATGCTGTGGTCGGCCGCCGGCTCAGAGCTGGGGCATCCGCCGCCGACGTTAGTGAATGCGGTGAGCAGATCAGCGGATCGCCGACGTCTGGTCGACACCCGACCTGGATGAGATCACCGTGTCGATGATGCCATATTCCAGCGCGTCGTCGGCTTCGAGCACGAAATCGCGGTCGGTGTCCTCGTGGATCTTCTCGAGCGACTGGCCGGTGTGCTCGGCCAGGATGATCTCGAGGAGGTCGCGCATCCGAAGGATCTCGTTGGCCGCCAGCTCGAGGTCGGTGACCTGGCCGTAGCCCACCTGGCCGTGCGGCTGGTGGAGCAGGATGCGACTGTGCGGCAGCGCCAGACGCTTGCCCTTGGTGCCGGCGGCGAGCAGCACCGCAGCGGCCGACGCGGCCTGCCCGAGGCAGATCGTGGCGATGTCGTTGCGGATGAACTGCATCGTGTCGTAGATCGCGA
>CAXAWD010000563.1:0-2522 GCA_963972325.1 uncultured Acidimicrobiaceae bacterium | reverse complement strand
TCGCCGCCCTCGTGGGCCGTGCGGTCCGGGTCGCCGACGTCGGTGCCGCGGTCGACGCTGCGTTGTCGCATCCCGATGCCATCGTCGTCACCGAGGCCGGCGACCGCTTCGCCGCCACCGGCTGGCGCGTCGGCGCGGCATCCGGTGGTGCCACCGCCACGGCGCTCACCGACGCCACCGAGCAGGCCGAGGCGGCCACGGCCCGTCTCGCCGATGCCCAGTCGGCGCTCGCCACCGCCAAGGCCGACCTCGACACCTGCCGGGTGACCGAACGCGACCTCACCCGTCAGCTCGACCAGAACGACGCACGGTTCACCGCCGCGTCCGAAGGCTTGTCACGGGCGCTCGGCCAGCGGCGTGAGTTCCAGGCCGAGCTCGAAGGGCTCGACCGGTCGGTCGCCGAACTCACCGCCCACATCGAGCTGGAGCAGGCCCGCATCGCCGAGCTCGAGGCCATGCTGCCGTCGCTCGACGCCGACGAGCAGGCCGAGGCCGAGGCCGCCAAGGCACGCGGCGAGGCGCGTGCCGAACTCGAGGCACGCGCCGCCGCCCTCGCCGGTCGTCGCCGCGAGCTCGAGGTCCGCAACGCCGGGCTCAACGAGCGTCAGCAGTTCCTCGAATCTCGAATTGCCGAGAACGAACGTCGCCTCGCCGCCGACCAGGAGGCGCGGGCCCAGGCCGCCGATCGGCGCGAGCAGATCCAGCGGTCGCTCACGGCGATCGAGCGTCTCGACGGCCTGGTGCAGGCCCATCGTGCGGTGATCGAGGTCGAGCACGACCAGTTGGTCGAGCAGCGCCGACGCCAGAGCGACCAGGTGCGTGGTCTCACGACCGCGCTCGAAACGGCGCGTCGCAACCGCACCGAGGCCGAGCGCGAGCTCGAAGAGACCCGCCAGAAGTCGCACCGCTCCGAGATCGAGGAGGCCGAGGCGAAGTTGCGCCTCGAGACCGCGATCGAAACGCTCCGCCGCGACCTCGACATCGAACCCGAGGTCGCCGAGCAGGCCGAGCAACCCGAGCTGCCCGAGGGTGCGTCGGCGGCCGGCCGGGTCCGAGAACTCGACCGCGAGCTGCGGTTGCTCGGGCCGATCAACCCGCTCGCACTCGAGGAGTTCAACGAGTTGCAGCAGCGGCACACGTTCCTCGAAGAGCAACTCGAAGACGTCCGTTCGACCCGGCGTGACCTCAGTCGGGTCATCAAGGCCGTCGATCAGGAGATCCAGAACGTGTTCGCCGGCGCGTTCGCCGATGTGAGCATGAACTTCACGGCGCTGTTCGGCACGCTGTTCCCCGGCGGCGCCGGTGCGCTCAAGCTGACTGCACCCGACGACCTGCTCAACACCGGCATCGAGGTCGAGGCGAAACCGAGCGGCAAGAACGTCAAGAAGCTCTCGCTGCTCTCCGGCGGCGAGCGCAGCCTGACGGCGCTCGCGTTCCTGTTCGCTGTCTTCCGCAGCCGCCCGTCGCCGTTCTACGTGATGGACGAGGTCGAGGCCGCCCTCGACGACGTGAACCTGCACCGGTTCCTCGGCCTGATCACCGAGTTCCGCAAAGACGCCCAGCTGTTGGTCGTGTCGCACCAGAAGCGAACGATGGAAGCCGGCGACTCGCTGCTCGGTGTGTCGATGCAGCCGGGCGGCTCGTCCAAGGTGGTCACCGAGAAGGCGGCCACCGCCACCAGCCGCGGCTGAGCCGCTCGCCGCCGGCATCCCCATCAGCGCGCACCGTCGGGGCCCGCTGCGTGGCAGGTAGCGTCGTCGTCGATATGGAGTGGTACTGGATCTTTCTCATCCTCGCCGTCGCCGTCATGGTGTTCGGCATCGGCGTCGTCGTTCTCAACCGTCGCCAGTCGGCGGGTGTCGAGGCGCCGCCACAGCCGTCTCGCACGGTTCCGCCACGGGCCACCGACACCGCCGTCGACGAGACGGCGGTGGAAACGGAACCGGTGGTCGAGGCCGAACCGGAGCCGCAGCCCGAGCCCGTACCGGCCAAGCCGGCGTCGCTGCGCGACCGGCTCGCGAAGGCCAGGTCGGCGTTCAGCGGTGCGATCGCCGGCGTGCTCGGTCGGTCGTCGATCACCGACGAGACCTGGGACGAGCTCGAAGAGGCGCTGCTGCGCGCCGACGTCGGCCTCGGTGTGACCGACGCGCTGCTCGACGATCTCAAGGCCCGCGTCAAGAGCGGTGAGATCGACGAGCCGTCGGCGCTGCTCGACGCGCTCCAAGCCGACATGGTCGCCCGTCTGGAGGGCTCCGACCGCACGCTCCGGTTCGACGATCTCGAACCGGGCGCCCCCAACATCTGGATGTTCGTCGGCGTCAACGGTGTCGGCAAGACCACCACGATCGGCAAGGTCGCCCGCCAGCAGACCGACGCCGGCCGCACGCTGCTCCTCGCGGCGGGCGACACGTTCCGGGCCGCCGCTGCCGAACAGCTCGCCACCTGGGCCGAACGGTCGGGAACCGAGTTCGTGCGCGGCGCCGAGGGCGGCGACCCGTCGTCGGTCATCTTCGACGGCGTCG
>CAXAWD010000562.1:0-2544 GCA_963972325.1 uncultured Acidimicrobiaceae bacterium | reverse complement strand
ACACCTGGTCACCGACCTCGATCCGACCGAACTGGGGCGAGTCCGCGATGAAGCGGACGCGAGGCAGGTCTTCGCTGCCCTGGCCGTTGAGGTCACCGGTTTCGCGCGTCTCCTCGATCGGTTCGACGACGGTGGTCGTGGTGGTGCTCGTCGACGAGGTGGTCGTGGTCGTCGTGGTCGTGCCCGGCAGCGGCGGCGAGTCGGCCGACGCCTCGTCGTCGGGCAACGTGGTCGTGGTCGTGGTCGTCGTGCTCGTCGTCGTGGTCACGTCGTCGATCGGCAGGCCGCTCGGGGCCGTCACGGGCGGCTCGGTGCTCGGCGTCGGGAACACCTCGGCGACGACCTTGACCGGCACGTGGTACAGCGGGTCGGTGACGAGCATGACGATCGATGTCTCGGGGTTGACCTGGGTGATCTTGCCGACCAGACCGGCCTCGTTCACCACGGGCATCCCGACCTTGATGCCCTTGAGCGACCCACGGTTGATCTCGACCCGCTGGTCGAAGTTGCTGGGCGACGACCCGATGATCTCGCCCGTGATCCGATCGTACGAAGCGAGCGATTCGAGGTTGAGGAGCGCCCGCAGGTCGCGGTTCTCGATCATCGCGTTGAGCCCGGAGATCTGCATGCTGCGCTGTTCGTCGACGAGCCGTTGGAGCCGTTCGTTCTCGGCCTGGAGATCGTCGACCTCGGTGATACCGCTCCACACCCGGGCGACCGGTGTGGTGATCACCTCGCCGGCGATCTCGAACGGGCGGATCGCGTAGCTGAAGCCGGTCCGCGCGGCGTTGAAGATCGCGTTGCCACGCAGGTCGAGGGTGATGAGCAGGATCGACGTCAGCAGCAGGATGATGATGGTGCGCCGTCGACCGGCCGAGTAGATCGCCATCGGGCGGCCCGGATCAGTCGTCGCCGCCGAGCGACATCAGCCCCCGCATGGCATCGATGTTCTCGAGGGCCCGCCCGGACCCGATGACCACGCTGTACAGCGGTTCTTCGGCCACACGGATCGGCATGCCCGTCTCGTGCGACAGCCGCTGGTTCAGCCCGCCGAGCAGCGCTCCGCCGCCGGTGAGCATGATGCCGTCTTCCATGATGTCGGCCGCGAGTTCGGGCGGTGTCTTGTCGAGCGTCGTCTTCACGGCGTCAACAATGGCACTGACCGGCTCTGCGAGGGCTTCGCGCACGTGCTCGGTGGTGAGCTGGATCGTGCGTGGCAGGCCGGACACGAGGTCGCGACCGCGGATGTCGGCGGTGAGCTCCTCCTCCATCGGCCAGGCCGAACCCATCTGGATCTTGATCTCTTCGGCGGTGCGGTCACCGATCGCGAGCGAGTACTCCTTCTTCACGTACTGCAGGATCGCGTCGTCGAGTTCGTCGCCGGCCACGCGGACCGACTGGGCCGTGACGATGCCGCCGAGCGAGATGACCGCGACCTCGGTGGTGCCACCGCCGATGTCGACGACCATGTTGCCGCTCGGTTCGTGCACGGGCAGGTCGGCGCCGATCGCCGCCGCCATCGGCTCTTCGATGATGTGGACGGGCTTGCGGGCGCCTGCGTACTCGGCCGCGTCCTTGACGGCGCGCTGCTCGACGCCGGTGATGCCCGACGGCACACAGATGATCATCCGCGGCTTGGACCACTTGCTGGCGTGCACCTTCTGGATGAAGTAGCGCAGCATCTTCTCGCACACCTCGAAGTCGGCGATGACGCCGTCTTTGAGGGGGCGGATGGCCTTGATGTGATTGGGCGTGCGGCCCATCATGCGTTTGGCCTCGACGCCGACGGCGACCGGGCGGCCGTCGTTGACGTTGATCGCCACCACCGACGGTTCGTCGAGGACGATGCCGGTGCCGCGGGCGTAGATCAGCGTGTTCGCCGTGCCGAGGTCGATGGCCAGGTCACGCCCCAAACTCAACGGATTGTTCCGTGCCATGTCGACCTCCTTTCACGAACGGACGCGGTAGCGATGTTACAGATTCGGGAAGAAGATGCCGATCTCGCGCTCGGCGCTGGCGAGCGAGTCGCTGCCGTGGACCAGGTTTTCGGTGAACAGGATGCCGAGGTCGCCGCGGATCGTGCCGGGGTCGGCGGTGCGGGGGTTGGTGGCGCCCATCATCGTGCGCACGACCTCCCACGTGTCTTCGGGGCCTTCGACGACCATGGCGACGACCGGGCCGCGGCTCATGAACTCGACGAGGTCGTCGTAGAAGCCCTTGCCGACGTGCTCTTCGTAGTGACGGGCCAGCGTGTCGGCGTCGAGCTGACGGAGCTCCATCGCGACGATGTCGAGGTTCTTGGCCTCGAAACGCGAGACGACCTCACCGATGAGCTTGCGCTCGACGGTGTCCGGCTTGAGGAGGACGAGTGTGCGATCAGACATGGGCGCTGAGGTTACCGGGGTTGTCGCTGAGCGGTGCCGACCGACGCGGCCGACTAGCTTCGGCGCCCATCGACACCGAGCGACGCAACGAGTTCATCCGAGGACCCAAGTGGCGGACGCGCACGTCGCCGTCGCGGCGGCACCGGGCCGCGATGGTGAC
>CAXAWD010000561.1:0-2553 GCA_963972325.1 uncultured Acidimicrobiaceae bacterium | reverse complement strand
CGGCGTGGTGTTGCCTGCGGCGCGAAGTTCCCGGCACACCTCGTAGCCGTTCTTGCCCGGCAGCATGATGTCGAGGATGATCGCGTCGTAGTCGACCTCGCCGGCCCGCCACACGGCGTCGAGCCCGTCGTGCACGATGTCGGCGTCGAACCCTTCGGCGTCGAGCGCGCGGGCGACCGAGCGGGCGAGCCGCTCCTCGTCGTCGACCACCAGGATGCGCACCCGTACAGTCTGCCGGGTCGGGCTGAGCGTGGGCTGAACCCTCCCGGTGCCGTACTCAGCCACGTTTCAGGACGATTCGGCATGATGGGCGTCATGAATCCGTTCGATCAGCCTCCCGCCGGCGCCCCCGTCTCCGTCGACGCGCCCCAACCGGTGCCGGAACGCCCTCGGCGCGGTCGTACCGCGCTCGTGGCCGTGGTGACCCTCGGGCTCGTCGGTGGCGGCATCGCGGGTGTGAGCCAGCTGGCGTCGGCCGACCGGCCCGACCTCGAGCCGGCGGCGCAGGACGATCCCACCGACGACACGATCGCCCCGGTCGACGACGACACCGGTGACGAGCCTGCCGACGACGTCGACGACGCCGACCCGGTCGAGGCCGACGTGACGGCGAGCGACGGGCAGGTCGTGATCGACACCGGGGACGGCGATCCGGTCGTCATCGACCTCGGCGACATCGAGATGGGCCGGATCGGAGATCTCTCCGAGTGCATCGGGCTGCCCGCGATCGATCTCGACGGTTCGCTCGGCGAGTTCACCCCCGGCGACTGGTCGGCCGAGGAGTTCCCGTTCGACCTCGATGCCCTCGACGAACTCTTCGAGGACATGCCGATCGACCTCGACGCGTTGGACGAGATCGCCGAAGAGTGGCATGCCGAAGCGGCCGACGGCTCGGTTGCGCAGGTGTTCGATCCGGACGGTGGCACCGTCACGGTCACCGGCCCCGACGGCGTGTCGGTCATCGACCTGGGCGAGAACGGTTCGGTCACCGTCTCGAACGACGACGGCGAGGTGACCATCTCGACCAGCGGCGACGCCACGGTCAGCGAGCTCGACGACCTGTTCGCTGAGTTCGGCACGATCTTCGAGGGTCTCCCCGACTTGTTCGACGACGAGGCGATCGCCGACATGGTCGAATCGTTCCCGGCGTTCGAGGACTGGGCCGAGTTCGACGAATGGCCGGCGTTCGAGGAGATCGATCCCGAGGCCGTCGAGTCGTGCCTCGACGAGGTGCTCGGCGAGGTGCTCAGCGACTGATCGGTCGGTCGCCCGCCCGATTCCGATCTCAGGCGGGCGACCAGGCCATGCCACCGTCGATCTTGAGGATCGATCCGGTGGTGTAGCTCGACGCCGAGCTCGCCAGGTACAGCGCCGCCCCGACGATCTCGCGGGCGTCGCCGCCGCGCTGCAGCGGGATCGCGGTCTGCGCCCGTTCGTTGAACGCGTCGAGGTCCCAGGCGTTGCTGATGTCGGTCAGGAACGGACCCGGCATGATGCCGTTGACCCGCACGGTCGGGCCGAACATGTGTGCCAGTGCGACCGTGAGGGTGTTGAGTCCGGCCTTCGCGACGCCGTACGGCACCTCGGCCGCCGACGGTTCGACGGCGGCGATGCTGCTCACGTTGATGATGCTGCCGCCGCCGTTCGCTGCCATGTGCTCGGCGGCGAGCGCCGACAGTCGGAACGGACCCTTCAGGTTCACGCCGATCACCTTGTCGAACAGGTCTTCCGACACCGCGCCGAGCGACGGGTAGAGCGGTGACATGCCCGCGTTGTTGACCAGCACGTCGACGCGGCCGAACCGTGCGAGCGTGGTGCGGACGAGTGCGTCGCAATCGTCCCAGTGACCGACATGGCAGGCGACGCCGATCGCCTCGGTGTCGTGCTCCGCGGTGATCCGGGCCGCGAGTTCTTCGCATGCGTCGACCTTGCGGCTGGCGACCACGACCGACGCGCCACGCGCGGCGAACGCGAGGCACATCTCCCGACCGAGGCCCCGGCTGCCACCGGTGACCACGGCGACCTTGCCGGAGAGGTCGAACGGGTCGGCTGGGTCGGTCGCAGGCTCGGCCATGTCGCGAGTCTGGTCGGTGTGGGCTGCCCGCCGGGAGCCGGAGCAACGGTCGGGCGATGCAGACTCGGAACTCGTTCGGGTCGGCGGCTGCCAAGGTGGTGATCGGTGTCAGGTGGGAGGGGCGGCTCTACCATGTGCGCTGAGGAATCCGCTGTGCTCCGCACGGAGTCGGTCGGACCCCAAGCCCCAGTAGCTCAGTGGATAGAGCGTCGGTTTCCTAAACCGTGCGTCGCAGGTTCGATCCCTGCCTGGGGCGCTCTCACGAGTCGGCGGTCGGCACCGTCCGGAACTCGGGGGCGCCGAACTGGTCGCCGTACGCGTGGAGCGCCGGGGTGCCGCCGAGGTGCATCAGCAACACGGTGGCGTCGGCGTCGAAGCGGCCGTCACGGATCAGCTGATTCAGGCCGCGCAGTGCCTTGCCCTCGTAGACCGGGTCGGCGACGATGCCCTCGGTGCGGGCGAGCAGCCGGATCAGATCG
>CAXAWD010000560.1:0-2557 GCA_963972325.1 uncultured Acidimicrobiaceae bacterium | reverse complement strand
CGGATGAAGATGTCGGCCTGATGCGGCAGGTCGGCGCCCGCCGACTCGTTCAGGTTGATCCACGGCAGCCGGTTGCGTCGGATGATCTCGTGGAACCGCGCGCCCTTGTCGACCGAACGCGGGTTCATCGACCCACCCCGGTACGTCATGTCGGAGGCACCGATCGCGCACTCGACGCCCTCGACGATGCCGATCCCGGTGACCGACCCGGCCCCGATCGGGAACTCGCTCCCCCACCCGGCCAGCGCACTCAGTTCGAGGAACGGTGTGTCGGGGTCGACGAGTTGCTCGATGCGTTCGCGCGGCAGCATCTTGCCGCGCTTGCGATGGCGGTCGACGTAACGCTGCCCGCCGATCGACGGCACCGACTGCATCAGGGTCTGGACCTCGGCCCACAAACCCTCCATGTCGGCGGCGTTGTCCCGGTACTCGTCGCCGCGCGTGTCGAGTCGCGACCTCAAGACCTTCCCCACGGGCGTGACCGTAGGGCGCGGTACCGATCGGCGTCAACCGGTACCGCTCCCCGGGGCCAACCGCTACGCTTCGACCGTGCCGAACGATGCCGTCCACGATGTGGAGCGACTCGACACCGTCGCCCGGACGAGGCTGATCGATTCACCGCGCGAAGCGGCGTTCGACGAACTCACCGCCTTGGCGGCCGAGGTCCTCGACGCACCGTTCGCCTTCGTGACCGTTGTCGACGACCGCCGGTCGTTCTGGAAATCGGCCCACGGCATCCTCGACGGCACTCGGTCCAACTCGGTCAGCGATTCGTTCTGCCAATACGTGATCGAACTCGGTGACGACCTCATCGTCGGAGATGCCGAGCACCATCCCATCACCGCGACCAACCCGTCGATCGAGTCGATGGGCGTGAAGGCGTGGGCCGGTTGCCCCGTCGACCGCGACCGCCAGATCCTCCGCACGCTCGCCGCCAGCGTGAACCGTGAGGTCGCACGCCGCGCCGGCACCACCGGTCTCGCGGTCGACCCCGACCAACTCGAGTTGGTCCGCCAGAGCCTGTTGCCGCCGGAGTTCCCACCGCTCGAAGCGGTGCACGTCGCGGGCTGGCACCGGGCAGCTTCCGACAGCGTGCTCCTCGGCGACTTCTACGATGCCATCGCGCTCGACGGTGGACGCTCGCTCGTCGCGATCGGCGACGTGTGCGGCCACGGTGCCGAGGCGGCCGAGATCACACTCGTCGTCCGCGAATCGCTGCGACGGGCCGCGACCCGAACCGACGATCCGGCCTCGATCCTCGACGCGTGCAACGCCGAGTTGTTGCGGGCAGGAGCCGACCAGGGCAGGTTCGCCACCGCGACCGCGATCGTGCTGGTCCCCGACGAGCACGGCGTCGAGGTGCGGACGTCGTCGGCCGGACATCCCGCGATCATGGTGGTCGAGCCGGGCGGAGACGTGTGGCGGCTCCCCGCCCCCGACGGCCCGCCGCTCGGCCTCACCGACGATGCCACCTACGGGGGCAACACGCACCACGTGCCGTACGGCCACACCATGATCGCGTTCACCGACGGTGCCACCGAGTGCCGCAACGATGACGACGAACTGCTGGGGACGGAGGCGCTGACCCGGATCGTTCGCGATCTCCCGACCGACAGCGGTCCCGGCGAACTGGTCGAGGCGCTCGCGACGTCGATTCTCGACTACGCGAGCGAGTTGACCGACGACATCGCCCTCATCGCGATCCGACTCGGTGACTGATCGCGCCGATCTCGGAACGGCCGCGGCGCTCTGGTACCGTCCGCCACGTATCGGTACCGCCCGGGAGGTTCCATGGACGTCAGCGAAGTACTCGACGATCTCGTCGCCGAGCAGGATGCGCTCGATCGCGTCGTCGCCGACATCGACGACGAGGCGTTCCGCACGGCGACGCCGAGCCCTCGCTGGACCGTCACCGACCAACTCGGTCATCTCACCTACTTCGACACGAGCGCCGCGTTGGCGATCGAGGACCCGGCCGGGTTCGCCGAACACAAAGCCGAGCTCATGAGCTCGTTCGCCGACGAACTCGCCGTCGACGAGGCGACGCTCGGCAAGTTCCGCGAGCGGGAGCCGGCGGCACAGCTGCTCACCTGGCGCAGTGCGCGCCTCGATCTCGAGGCCGCCGCCAGACAGCTCACCAACGAGTCGCGCGTCGAGTGGTACGGCCCGTCGATGGGCTCGAAGTCGTTTCTCACCGCCCGGCTGATGGAGGCATGGGCACACGGCCAGGACATCTGTGATGCGCTCGGCGTCCAACGTGAACCCACCGACCGGATCCGACACATCGCCCAACTCGGCGTGATCACCCGCGGGTGGAGCTACCTCGTGCGCGGCGAACAACCGCCCGAGGGCGAGGTGCGCGTCGAGCTCACCGCGCCGTCCGGGGAGGCATGGGCGTGGGGACCCGACGACGCCACCGACCGGGTGACCGGCCCGGCGAACGACTTCTGCCTGGTCGTCACCCAGCGCCGCCACGTCGCCGACACCGACCTGACCGTCGAGGGAGACCTCGCCGCCGACTGGATGAGCAAGGCACAGGCCTTCGCCGGCACACCGA
>CAXAWD010000559.1:0-2574 GCA_963972325.1 uncultured Acidimicrobiaceae bacterium | reverse complement strand
CGCGGATCGTCACGACCGTGTCGGGCGCGTCGGCGACGAACTCGGGCGTGTCGTAGTCGCGATCGGTGAGCAAGCCGTGTTCCGCGGCCAGTTCGAGGAGCTGCTGGATGCCGGCTTCGCCGACATCGCTGACCTGCACGTTGGGCAGGAGTGGCCCGGGATAGATCTCGATTTGCGGGCCCTGGACGTACTGACGACCGTCTCCGGCGACGAGAAGCGTCGGGAGTTGCGTGAAGACCCGCTCGACGGGCATGAACCCACCCTCTGAAGCGATCTCGACGACCATCTCGTCGGCACCGGTCGGGTGCTCGAAGCCGTCGTCGGCGGACGCATCGCCGGTGGGATCGGTCGTGGTGGGGGTGGGGATGCTGTCACCCGGCTGTGTGACCGGCGCAGCGCCGTCGTCGCCGCAGGCGGCGAGGACGAGCATCACGGAGGCCGTGGTGGCAGCGAGGCGGAGATGGGGGCTGGTGCGTCGTTGCATGGTTCTCTGACGTGCCTACCCGCCTCGCGGTTCCCGAAACATGATGGGTCTGTGGCCGATTCAGCCCTGAACCGCTCCGTTCGCCGCCCTCGACGCCCGGATAGGGTCGGCCCGGTGCAGCGCATCGAGGGCATCGTTCAGCACTACGACTGGGGCGACCCGACGTTCATCCCCGAACTCCTGGGGCTCGAGCCCGACGGCCGACCGTGGGCCGAACTCTGGCTGGGCACCCATCCCAACGGCCCCTCCCGGTTCGACGACGGTGTCCCGCTCGCCGACGTGACCGGTCCTCTGCCGTACCTCCTCAAGGTGCTCGCTTGCGTACAGCCGCTGTCGCTGCAGACCCACCCGAACGCCGAACAGGCCGAGCGCGGTTTCGATCGTGGGATCTTCCTCGATGCCAACCCCAAGCCCGAGCTGCTGTGTGCGCTGACCCCGTTTCAGGCGCTGTGTGGCATCCGCCCCGCCGACGCCACCATCGGATTGCTGCGCGAACTCGGGATCGACGAACTCGCCGGCGCCGTCGCCGAACGCGGCCCCGGCGCCGCGCTCGAAGGGCTCTACCGCCGCACGATCGACCCGGCCCCGATCGTCGATGCCTGTTCCGACTCGGCGTTGATCGAGGCCGAGTGGGTTCGCCGGTTGGCCGACCGATATCCCGGCGAGCCGAGCGTGGCGGCAACCCTGCTCCTCAACCTCGTCACGCTCGAACCGGGCGACGCGATCCGACTCGACGCCGGCAACCTCCACGCCTACCTGTACGGAGCCGGCATCGAGCTGATGGGCGCGAGCGACAACGTCGTTCGGGGAGGGCTCACCACCAAGGCCGTCGATGTGGACCTGTTGCTCGACATCGTCGAGCCCACGCCCCTGGCCGACCCGATGCTGCCGTCCGGCACGCGCTACGAGTTGCCCGATGCCGGCGTGGCCCTGATCCGCCTGCTGCCCGGCGAGTCACGGGTGGCCACCGGGCAGGAGGTGTCGATCGACCTGCTGGGCAACAGTTGGTATGCGGCACCCGGCGACCGCCTGGTCGCCGAGGAGATCACGTACGTGACCGTGCCGATCGACGGCTGACCGGGCAGGGCTCGGCGGCTCAGACGCCGAGCGCCGCTGCCAGCGCTGCAGTGCCGGTGACGAGCGCGTCGGCCTGTTCGTCGCTGAGCGACGCGTAGGCGGGCACCAGGAGCTGATCGGTCATGTCTTCGGCCCGCTGCCAGGTGGCGCGGTCGTCGTCGGTCACGTCGGGCGCGGTTTCGTAGCCGAACACGGTCACGTCGTCGGGCCGTTTGATCGCGTGCGCCTTGGCGCTGTCGAGCCCCTGCGCGACCAACGACAACAGGTGCACGCTGCCGCGCAGCTCACGGAGCACCATCGCCTGGTGCATCGCCGCCGCCGGCAGGTCGCCGGGGACCGGCTCGGCTCGCATCGCGGTGAACAGCGGCAGCGATGCGCCCTCGACCGAGCCGATGATCTGCGCGGCCGCGTCGACGAACCCCTCGAGGCCCTCGACGTCGGCGAGCGCCGACCGGCCGAGCTCGTGCGCACACTCGTGGTACATCCGTGCCGCCTCTCGGGGTGCGACCTTCTCGGCGGCGGTGGTCCACATCTTGGCGATCAGATCGGGATGGAAGTAGCCGAACGCACCATGCACGACGGCCGGGTCGACGTCACCGAGCACGCCGCCGCGGCCGAGAACGTAGAAGCGGAACCCGTCGAGCCCGGCGGCCTTGCCGCGGGCCAGCGTGTCGGGATGGAAGTAGAACGCGGCACCGATCGTGCCGATCGCATCGGTGGCTCGCATGATGTCGACAGGGGTCATGGCCCCATGGTCACACCCCGGCGGGTGCGACGGCGAGTCGGGTCAGCCCGAGACCGTCTTGCGGATCTCGACGATCTTCTCGCCCGAGGCGTTGGCGTCGTCGCCCTGCGATTCGAGCAGCGCCGAGCGGTCGCGGGCTGCTTCGCGCTCGGCGACCGTGGTGTCGGCCTTGGCGATCGCGGCATCGGTGCCGTGCTCGTTGATGAACTCCGCCCACTCGACGAGCGCATCGACCATCTCGTCTTCGGGGACGACGGCGATGTTGCGC